>JAFWFF010000097.1 GCA_017515765.1 Bacillota bacterium
CCCATCCTCCACAAGCCCGTCAAGCACATGATCGACCGCGGCATCAACGCCTCGGCCGCTATGCTGGTCCTGAACCCGAACGCGAGATCCACCTACAAGATCGGGATGGAGAATTCCGCGTTCTCAAGGGGATCCGTCCACTATGTCGGAAGCGAGATACGCGCCGTCATAATGAACAAGATGCACGTCTCCCAGGCGTCCACGCTCTGCATAATCAGCGGGGCGAGCATAGCGATCGAATCCGCTATCCTGGCGCCCGAGGGCACGGTCATCGCCGTGGAGTACAGCCTCGCTGACCGCACCACCATGGAGGAGAACGCGAGCAAATTCGGCGTCCACAACATCATAACGATCGACCACGTGGACGAGGAGACCATGAAGGACCTTCCGGTGCCGGAGCTGACGATGCTCGTGGCGTCCGCCAGCATGGAGCAGGAGATCGAGTGCCTGCTGAAGCTGAACCCGCACATGGAATTCGTGATCTACACCCTGGACTTCCCCACAGCGGGCTCGCTTCCCGCCCTCTTTGACAGATACGGGATCAAAGACGTGGAGGTCCTCAGGATATCGATCTCCAAGATGAACGCCAAGAACCAGCTGGCTGCGGAGCCGGCGCCGTGGATAATAACGGGAAGGGCATGATATAAGATGGATAAACAGACGATAGAGATACGCTGGCACGGAAGGGGCGGCCAGGGAGCGAAGACAGCCTGTCTCCTCCTCGCGGACGCAGCCTTCGCGTCCGGAAAATACGTGCAGGGGTTCCCGGAGTACGGCCCCGAGCGCATGGGAGCGCCGATAACCGCGTACAACCGCATAAGCGATGTGCCCTGCACGGTTCATTCGAACATCTACACTCCGGACTACGTGGTGGTGGTAGACGAGAGCCTTCTTCATACAGTCGACGTGACTGCTGGACTTAACCCGGAAGGCGCGATAATCATCAACTCGCCGCGCCCGGCAGCGGAACTCAGGCCGCTCCTCAAGGGTTATACCGGAGGAGTGTACACCATTGACGCGAGGGCGATCTCAGAGGAATGCCTCGGCGGATACTTCCCCAACACCCCGATGCTCTCCGCGGTGGTCCAGGTCAGCAAAGTCCTCGAGCCCGGCAGGTTCATCGCCGACATGGAGGATTCCTTCAAGCATAAATTCGCCACCAAACCCCAGGTGGTGCAGGGCAATATGACCTGCCTCATAAGATCCATGAAGGAGGTGCGCGGAGAATGAAACGTCAGGCTAAAGACATAAACGAAAGGTCGCCCTGGCAGGAGATGACTCCGGGCGGCGAGATATACGAGGGCGGCACGTCCAAAGACTACGACACCGGCGAGTGGCGCACCCACAGGCCTGTCTGGGATCCCGAGATCTGCAAGCAGTGCCTGCTCTGCGCGCCGTTCTGCCCCGATTCATCGATACCGGTAAAGGACAAGAGGCGCGTGGACTTTGATCTCATGCACTGCAAGGGCTGCGGCATCTGCGCGGCGGTCTGCCCCTTCGGGGCGATAAAAATGGAGCAGGAGGTGAGAGGATGAGCAAGAGAGAAAGACTCTCCGGAAACGAAGCGGTCGCCTACGCTATGAGGCAGATCGACCCGGACGTCTTCGCGGCGTTCCCGATCACCCCTTCCACCGAGATACCGCAGTATTTCGCGCAGTACGTCGCGAACGGCCAGGTCAATACGGAATACGTGACGGTAGAATCCGA
>JAFWFF010000098.1 GCA_017515765.1 Bacillota bacterium
CTCGCGCTCTTCGTCGTCGCCATGTCGCTCTGCGCCAATTCCTACTGGCAGCTGATGCCCGCGATCTACTATGACGTCTGCGAATACGACCGCTATGAGACGGGCAAAAAAAGACAGGCCGAGGTTCTTTCCTTCCAGGGCCTGGTGGAGTCGACTGCCACGGGACTCGGTTCTCTGATCCTCGGCACGGTCCTCAAGCTTGCCGGTTTCAACGGCGACGCCGCTGTTCAGAGCGCATCCGCGCTTAACTGGATATTCAACTGCACCACATGGGTGCCGGCGGCATTTTTGATCCTGACCGCGCTGGCGCTCTTCCGCTACCCGCTGACCAAAGCCAGGTATGAGGCGATCCGCGCCGAGCTCGTCCGCCGGGATATTCAGGAGAACAAATAGTCACTAATTCTCCGGACCGGTCCGGGCTTCTCTGAACCCGCCTGTCTCAGGCATCATCTCCACGTAACTCACATCACCTATCTCCCTGCCGTCGGGATAGGCGAAGCTCTGAGTATAATAGAGTCTTCCGTCCGAGAGGCTGAGTCCCTTCAGCAGAGTGTTTCCGTTCCCTGCCATGTCCGGATCCGCGATATATCTAAAGGCGTATTCCACGTCCTCCGGAGCGAAGCCGGACGCGATCCCGATATATGAGCTTATGCTCTCAGTTCCGTTCTCCTCTATGAAATAGATCTTTCCGTCATAGACGTTAAATTCCCTGATCATCCCGTCGCGCTCGAGGACGGTCTCGGGCGGCGTCTTTCCGTCCGCGGGCATCCTGAACACCCTGTTCTCCACCGCGTAGAACAGATCCTGCCCGTAGCACTGGAGATGGCTCCCGCTCTCGAAGACCAGATCCTTCCTCCGGCCCTCAGGATCGAGCGAAAAGATCGAGCTGTCGTCCGAAACGTATATCTTCTCCCCGTCGGAGGTCCAGGAGATCACTTTATGGTCCTTGCTGTCGTAAAGCTCCTCGGGGCCGGCGCCGTTAAGCTCCGACCAGCAGAGCTGGCGTCCCTTCTTATAGTCGTTGTTTATCCAGTAATACAGCTTCCCACCGATGACCAAAGGATCGTAATACGCGATCTCGGCGTAGGACGCTCCCATCGCTCCTTCGTCCAGCACGACGGACACTGGCTCCGGAAGGTCCTCATATCCCTCCTCTTTCGCGTCGTAGTGCTTCATGTATTCGTCCGTGCTCGCCAGGTCCAGCCTGTATATGCCGTTGATCGGCCAGTGGTAGGTCGCGTAATAAAGCGTATAGTAGAAGACGGGTCCGATCTCGAAGTACAGGCTTCCGTTCCAGATATTGAGATGAGTCACCTTACGCATCTCGTCCCAGGGCTCTATATCGCAGATCACCTTTTCTGTCCCGTCGGGCGAAATGCGGGTTATCGTGCCGCTTCCCGAGATGTTCGCGGCATAGATCGTGCCGTCCTCAGCGGTAACGGCCATACCTCCGCAGGCCATATTGCCCGGCGTGGTCCCAAGCTCGGGGAACACGTGGCCGCCCTCTTCGATCGGGCGCATTGCCTCCTCTTCTTCGGCCTCCTGAGATCCTTCGCCGCCTTCCTCGGTATCGACGCCTTCCGCCGGGTCTTTCTCCGAGGCTCCGCCGCCGCTCCCGTCTGCGCCGCCGGATGGATCCTCCTGCCCGCCTGAAGCTTCCTGTCCGGGCTCCTCCGTCTGGCTTTCTCCACCGCCGGATATCAAAGAGCAGCCCGCGAGGGACCAAAACAGAAGGCCCGCCGCCAGAGCTGCCGCGATAGCTTTGATCATGAACTTTTTCGATCCTGC
>JAFWFF010000099.1 GCA_017515765.1 Bacillota bacterium
AATCCGCCTCGTCCAGATCGATCTGCTTCATGATGTTTATTATGTCGTCAAGGGTGAGCACGGGGAGGCTGCCGATCAGCTCGTCGGTATCTATTAGGTCGGCCGGATCCATATTGAAGTCGGGAAGGCTGAAGTCCGGCACCTCGATGTTCATAGCGCTCGAGTCGAAGGAGAACGCGTTCGCCATAGCATCCTCATCGATGGTGAAGAGGTCGCTCATGTCGAAGGCCTTCCTGCTGTCATCATCAAAGCTGTTGCCCGTGAAAATGTTTATCCTGCGGTTCGCGAGCTGTCCTGAGACTATCTCGCTCTTTCCGGCTTTGTCGATCACGTGGTCTATGAGCCCGGACACGTATCCGATACCCGGCTGGAGCATCGCGGCTTTGCTGTCCTCCGCCGGCTCGATCACGCCGACGATCTTAAGAGTTTCGCTCCCCCGGACCACATCAAGCATATAATTCCGGTCCTCGGTCTTGGAGGTCCAGATGTCGTATTTGGCGTCATACGAATACTGTTCCGACGGGTCCACCAGCCGGAACGTCACGTCGAGAAAATCATCGTAATTGAAATGCATAGGCGGGCCGTCGTCTATCTTGACCTCCTCGCCCGCGGCGAACTTCTTTGCCACGTCGTCGAGCACCGAAGCGTCTTTGATGCCCATGGCGTAAAGCGCATAGTCCGCGATCTGTCCCGACTCCGAGAGCACCAGGACGAGTTCGTCGTAGTTCTGCGGCCAGCGCCCGGCCTTAAGCGTGTACTGCTTCTCATAGAGGCTCGGCTCTTCCGGCAGCTTGTAGAAGACCTCCAGGCTCAGGCCCATCATGCTGTAGCCCATATTGTTCGCGCCGTAGGACGCCAGTATGGTATCCGGGCAGACCTGCCTGCACTTGTCGTCCGTCAGGCTGTAGATCAAAGGAGTCACGCTGTAGCCGTACTCCACCGATCTGGCGTAATTGAACACCTTGCTGTCTGCCCTGTCCAGATATGCCTTCAGCGACTTCAGGTCGTTTGAATTCATGCTTGAGAAGAGGTCGGAAACTATCTGCCGCTCGCTTATCTCATACGAGGATCCGTCATCCTCCCCGCCGCCGTCTTCAGGCATTCCGGCGTAGCTCATCAGGGCTGTCATATCCATGCTCGTGTTCTGGATCTCGAGCGGATACTGGGAAAGAGTCTCCTCCTGGATATTGTCTATATACCTGTTCACCCCGTTCGAAAGCGAGAGGATCAGGGCTATGCCGATGATGCCGATCGAGCCGGCGAAAGCGACCAGAATGGTCCTGGCTTTTTTGGTCCTGAGATTGTTCAGCGACAGCGCGAGCGCAGTAAAGAAGGACATGGACGCATGCCCGAGATTCCTGTGCTCCGGCGGCGCGAGCTCACCCGCGAGTTCGGCGTCAAAGGGATCGCTGTCCGCGATTATCTTCCCGTCCTTCAGGTTGACGATCCTCGTCGCGTACTCTTCCGCGAGGTCCGGGTTGTGCGTGACCATGACGACGAGCCGGTCTGCGGCTACCTCCTTCAGGAGATCCATTACCTGTACGCTCGTTTCGGTATCCAGCGCTCCGGTCGGTTCGTCCGCGAGCAGGATATCCGGGTCGTTGACCAAAGCTCTCGCGATCGCCACCCTCTGCATCTGGCCGCCGGACATCTGGTTCGGCTTCTTGTGGAGCTGGTCGCCCAGGCCGACCTTCTCCAGAGCCTCCGCGGCCCTGCGCCTCCTCTCCTTGCGGCTTATGCCGGAGATCGTAAGAGCAAGCTCCACGTTTGCGAGGATGGTCTGGTGCGGTATCAGGTTGTAGCTCTGGATGACGAAGCCTATGGTGTGATTCCTGTAGGAGTCCCAGTCCCTGTCCCGGTAGGCTTTGATGGTGACCCCGTTGATGATCAGGTCGCCGCTGTCGTATCTGTCAAGGCCGCCGATTATGTTGAGAAGCGTGGTCTTTCCGGATCCGCTGGGGCCCAGTATCGCGACGAATTCGTTATCGCGCAGGTCAAGGCTGACCCCGTCGAGGGCCCGCTGTTCCAGATCGCCTGTTATGTAAGTTTTGGAGATATTTTTGATCTGTAACATGGCATTTAATTATACTACATCAGAGGCCGCCCTTTCAAGTGCGCGGGGCCTTCCCGGACGGTCCCGGAACAGCCGAAATCCAAGATAATTAACCCAATTAATTATTTGGAATAGTTTGACAATTCTCCGGCCGGTGTGATATGGTAATTAAAAGCTATCTATTTAATTATTGTTATTTTTTGATAGCGGTCCGCGCAGGATCAAAAAGCATCACGCATTTATTCTGAAGGAGGTTTTTTATGAAACCACGCAAAATTCTGGGCATCATCCTGGCACTCGCGATGATCCTCACGATGATCCCGGCCATGACCTTAACGGCGTTCGCGGAAACTGCCATCGACAAGGTCGAGTTCACGATCGAGGTGCCGGAGGCGGGCACCGTAGTTACCGCCGACGAGGCATCCGATACTCAGGATCCCGCCCCAAAGATCACTATCGAAACGAGCGACGCGGCATTTGATCTCCTGGCGGCGTTCTGGATCGAAGTCGGAGATGACGGAGAGTTCGTACCGTTTAACGGGACTTTTGAAGCCGGCAAGACCTATCTGGCCGAAGTCGGTTTCATGGCAGACGATGGTTACCAGTTCGACGATGACACTGAGATCACAGTTAACGGCGGCAAATTGGGAGGGCAGACAGTCATCGAACAGTATATCCTGGCAGCGCTCGTGACTGTAACTATCCCGGAGGAAGAGGAAGAGGAATACAAAGATGAGCCGATCAAATCCGTCGACATCACGATCGAAGCTCCCAAATGCGGCACGGTCGTAACGGCACAGGAAGAGGACGAGCCTCTCGTGCAGGTCGGCAGAGCCTTTGGCGG
>JAFWFF010000100.1 GCA_017515765.1 Bacillota bacterium
ACGAGAAGCGCACGAAGATCATCGTGCCGGATTCCGCCCATGGTACCAACCCCGCGAGCGCGGCCATGGCTGGCTTCGAAGTCATCAGTATCGATTCCGACGCCCATGGTTTCGTGGATCTGGATGCGCTGCGTCAGGCGGTGGGCGAGAACACGGCCGGTTTGATGCTGACCAACCCCAATACGGTCGGTCTGTTCGACCCGCACATCCTGGAGATCACGCAGATCGTGCACGAGGCCGGCGGTCTCTGCTACTACGACGGAGCCAATCTGAACGCCGTAATGGGAGTGGTAAGGCCCGGAGACATGGGCTTCGACTGCATCCATATGAACCTGCACAAGACCTTCGCGACTCCGCACGGCGGAGGCGGTCCGGGCGCCTGCGCGGTAGGCTGCAAGGGCTTCCTTTCGGAGTTCCTGCCGAAGTCCGCGCTCATGAGCGCCGTGGAGAACGGCGAAGACTGCGCGTCCGGCGTATCCGGCAGGCTGCAGGTAAGGTCGTTCGCGGGCAACTTCCTGGTTGTCGTGAGAGCGCTCACATATCTCCTGACCCTCGGGAAGGAAGGCGTGAGAGAGGCGTCGCAGAACGCTGTGCTCAACGCCAACTATCTGATGAGGAGGATACAGGGGACCTTCGAGCCGGCCTTTGACAGGACGTGCATGCACGAGTTCGTCCTCGACCTCGCGGAATACAAGAAGGAGACCGGAGTGTCCGCTCTCGACGTTGCGAAATCGCTCATCGACTACGGAATGCATCCGCCTACGATGTACTTCCCGCTGATCGTCCACGAAGCTTTGATGCTGGAGCCGACAGAGACCGAGTCCAAGGAGACTCTCGACTGGGCGGCCGACGTGTTCAGGGCGGTATACGCCCGCGGGATAGAGGATCCGGAATATCTCAAGGGATCCCCGCACAGCACGGAGATCGGGCGGCCCGATGAGGTCGCGGCGGCAAGGAACCCGAAACTCACTTACAAGGAAGACTAATGATCAAAAATCTCGCCGTAATCAAAGGAAACTCGACTGACCCATTCTTCAATCTCGCGCTCGAGAGATATTTGCTCGAGACAGTCGATGAAGATACTGCCTTGCTGTACGTCTGGCAGAACGCCAACACAGTGGTGATAGGGCGCAACCAGAACCCGCGGAAGGAATGTGACCTCGGACTTCTGAAGAAGGACGGGGTAAAGCTGGCGCGCCGGCTCTCAGGAGGAGGCGCGGTATACCACGACCTCGGGAACCTTAACTTCACGTTTTTGATGGCTGAGGAGAACTATGACTTAGGCCGGCAGTTCGACGTGATAATCAGGGCCTGCGGCGCGCTGGGGATAGAAGCTGTCCGGAGCGGGCGGAACGACCTGACGGCACGGGACGGCCGCAAATTCTCGGGGAACGCGTTCTACAAAAGCCATGGAAAGGCCTATCACCACGGCACGCTCCTGGTGAGCGCGGATAAGGAGAAGATGACCCGTTACCTCACTCCGTCAAAGGCCAAGCTGGAATCCAAGAGCGTGGATTCTGTCCGCTCCAGAGTGGCTGATCTGAACGAGCTGGTCCCGGACGTGACGGTCGGGAAACTGTCGGACGCTCTTGTCAGGGCGTTCGGCGAGGTCTACGGCATAGTTCCTGCATCGGTCGAGGGACCGGACGCTTCAGATCCGCGCCTTGCGGAGCTTCTGGAGATCCAGGAGAGCCGGGAGTGGAATATGGGAAGCAATATCCGATTCGACTTCAGCTTCGGCGAGAGATTCGGATGGGGCGAGATAGAGATAGAACTGGCGGTCAAAGGCGAGACCGTGAAAGGCGTGAATGTGTATTCGGACGCCATGGATCCGGAGTACATCTCAGAGCTTAAGGAAAGGCTTACGGGGTGCGCCTTCGGAAAGGAAGAACTGATCAGGAGGGTGCCGGATCAAGACCCGCGCAAGGCGGCGGACATCCGGGACCTGATCGGAAGGCAGGAGATATGAGCGATTTTGATCTTATTGTGATAGGAGCAGGACCGGGCGGATACGAGGCTGCGCTTCACGCTGCGGAGCTCGGGATGAAGACCGCCGTCATTGATATGGACAGGGTCGGAGGCACTTGCCTAAACCGCGGCTGTGTCCCGACAAAGGCGCTGCTCCATTCCTCAGGGGTGTTCCGCAGCGTCAGAGAAGGCACTCCCGGCGTCCTCGCGGAGAACGTCAGATGCGACGTCGAGGCGATATTTGCCGAGAAAGACCGGATAACCGAAACTCTCTCGGGCGGGGTGGAAGGCCTTCTTAAGAAGGCGAAGGTCACTCTCATCAGGGGACGCGCGCGGATCACCGCGCCGGGAACCGTTGAGGCAGGAGGATCCGCATACACCGCGGACCGCATACTGATCGCGACCGGTTCCGTTCCCGTGATGCCTCCGATACCGGGTCTTGACCTTCCGGGAGTTATGTCCTCGAACGAACTGCTTAAGGGAACGGACCACGTCTATGAGTCGATCGTCATCATCGGCGGAGGAGTCATAGGCGTGGAACTCGCGACTTTCTACGCGGACCTCGGAAGCAGGGTGACCATTGTGGAAGGCCTTGACAGGCTGCTTCCGAACATGGATAAGGAGCTCGGGCAGAACCTGGGGCTTCTGATGAAGAAGCGCGGCGTCACGGTCCATACCGGCGCGATGGTAGAGCGCGTCAGTCAGACGGACGGCGGGCTTACAGTCAGCTTCAGCACGAAGAAGGGACCGGAAAGCGCTGAGGCGGAAGCTGTGCTCTGCGCGATCGGCAGAAGGCCGTATTTCGACGGGCTGTTCGCTGAAGGACTGGAGCCCG
>JAFWFF010000101.1 GCA_017515765.1 Bacillota bacterium
CTCGTTGACCTCCAGGATCACTATGTCGGCCTTCTCCAGGATCCCGCGGGCGACTCCGGTCGCGCAGGATAGGTTGAAATACCCGTGCTTGTCCATGGGCGGTACCGCCATCATCGCGACGTTCACCGTCAGGAAATGCCTGTAGTATTCCGTGCAGTCCCTGAAGACCATCGGGATATAGTTGCAGAGCTCGCGGTCGCAGAGCGTGCGCTCGTAGGCCGAGCAGTGCCAGCTGTTGTAATAGAAGTGTTCGCGCTCCGGGTCGGCTTCGACCGTTTTGATCGGGCCGAAGATCAGGTTGCCGCGGATCTTTACGTCCGTGAGCTCGTCCTTCCTCTTTGCCAGCGCCTCGTCGAGCAGGGACGGGAAGCAGACGTTGGTCGTATAGTCCACCCAGTCTCCGCTCTTTACGGCTTTTACCGCCTCATCCGGCGTTCTCAGCTTGGATCTGTACTCGCTGTAATAGTCCATCCTTCTCCCCTTAAGCCAGTCCGGCTATCCTGTCCGCCACGAATACACCGCTCGCGGACGCGTGGGAAAGCGAATGCGTCACGCCGCTGCCGTCTCCGATCACGTAGAGCCCGGCGTGGTTGGTCTCCAGGTTCTCCGTGAGATCTACTTCCATATTGTAGAATTTCACCTCGACTCCGTAGAGCAGGGTATCGTCGTTCGCCGTGCCCGGCGCGATCTTGTCAAGAGCGTAGATCATCTCGACTATGCCGTCCAGGATGCGCTTCGGGAGCACCAGCGAAAGGTCTCCCGGGACCGCCGCGAGGGTCGGCCTCACCATGCTCTTCTCCATGCGCTTCTCGTTGCTCCTGCGGCCGCGCTCCAGGTCTCCGAAGCGCTGTACTATCACGCCGCCCCCGAGCATATTGGAAAGCCTCGCGATGCTCTCGCCGTAGCCGTTGCTGTCCTTGAACGGCTCTGAAAAATGCTTCGCGACCAGGAGAGCGAAGTTGGTGTTCTCGGTCTTCATCGCCGGATCCTCGAAGCTGTGCCCGTTCACCGTGACTATCCCGTTCGTATTCTCCGTAACGACTATGCCGTTCGGGTTCATGCAGAAGGTCCGGACGCTGTCCTCGAACTTCTGCGTCCTGTACACGATCTTGCTCTCGTAGAGCTCGTCGGTTATGTGATCAAAGATGACCGCCGGGAGCTCGACTCTGACTCCGATGTCGACGCGGTTGGATTTTGTCGGGATGTCGAGGTCTTTGCAGATCTTCTCCATCCATTTGCTCCCGCTCCTGCCGACGGAGACGATGCAGTATTCCGCTTCCAGCGAGCCGGCGTCATAGGTCACCCTGTAGCCGCCCTCGACCACTTCGAGGCTGCGCACCGGGGTATCAAAGAAGAACGTGACCTTCTCCCTGAGCTCGTTGTACAGGTTGGTCAGCACGACGTAGTTGATGTCTGTCCCGAGGTGCCTTACCGAGGCGTCCAGCAGCTTCAGCCCGTTCTGCATGCAGAGCTTCTTGAAGGAGCTCCCCGCCGAGCTGTAGAGCTTGGTCCCTGCGCCGCCGTGCGACATGTTGATCTCGTCGACATAGCGCATCAGGGATATCGCCTTCTCTTTCCCGATGTACTCGTGAAGGGTCCCGCCGAAATCGTTCGTAATATTGTATTTGCCGTCGGAGAACGCGCCCGCGCCTCCGAAGCCGTTCATAATGGAGCAGGTCTTGCAGTTTATGCAGGTCTTTACCTTGTCTCCGTCGATCGGGCAATGCCTCTTGTCGAGCGTATGTCCCGCCTCGAACACCGCGACTTTTAAGCCGGGTCTCCGCTGGGTCAGCTCGTACGCGGAGAATATCCCTCCGGGGCCCGCGCCGATTATCACAACATCATATTCCATCAAATATACCTCCGGTGCTCCGATTCCCTGCCTTCGCGGCGATCAAAGCATTTTTTCCTTTGCTTTCAGATATTCTTCCCTGCCCATCTTGTAAAGATCGTTCCCCTCGGAATCGATCACCACGGTGAGCGGCAGGTCTTCGACCTCAAGGCGGCGGATCGCTTCCGCGCCGAGGTCCGGGTAAGCGACGACCTCGGCGGCTTTGATGCAGTTGGAGAGCAGGGCTCCGCATCCGCCTATCGCGCCGAAGTACACCGCGCCGTACTGTTTCATCGCGTCGACCACCTCGGGTCCGCGCCTGCCTTTTCCGATCATTCCGGTGTGGCCCAGCGCGATGAGGGTCGGGCTGTAAGCGTCCATCCTGTAGGACGTTGTCGGTCCCGCGGAACCGATCACCTCGCCGGGTCTCGCGGGCGTCGGGCCTACGAAATAGATCACCGAGTCGGTCAAGTCTATGGGGAGCTCCTCCCCTTTGTTTATGAGCTCGACGAGCCTCTTATGGGCGGCGTCTCTGGCTGTGTAGATAACTCCGGAAAGCAGGACGCTGTCGCCCGCGCGGAGCTTCTTTGCTTCTTCCCTTGTGAGCGGGGCTGTGATCCTGGTCGTCATCCTAAAGCACCTCCCTTATATGTCTCGTCACGTGGCAGCTGATGTTCACCGCGACCGGAAGCCCCGCGATATGCGTCGGGAACTTCTCGATGTTCACGGCGAGGGCGGTCGTCTTGCCGCCGAAGCCCTGCGGCCCGATTCACAGCTTGTTTATCGCCTCGAGGAGCTCGTTCTCCAGCGCGTCGTAGACCGGATCCGGGTTCTTCTCGTCCAGCGGCCTGAGCAAAGCCTTCTTCGCCATCATTGCGGCCTTCTCAAAAGTACCGCCTACTCCCACGCCTACCACGACCGGCGGGCAGGGGTTCGGTCCGGCCTTCTCTACCGTCTCGATTATGAACTTCACAACTCCCTGCAGTCCGTCCGACGGCCTGAGCATGGCCACTCTGCTCATGTTCTCGCTTCCGAATCCCTTCGGCGCGATGCTTATCACGAGCTCGTCGCCGGGAACGATCTCATAGTAGATGACCGCCGGCGTATTGTCTCCCGTATTCACCCTGTCGATCGGATCGGCGACCACGGATTTCCTGAGGAAACCCTCTCTGTATCCCTGGCGGACGCCTTCGTTTATGGCCTCCTCCAGATTGCCGTTCACATGCACGTCCTGGCCGATCTCAACGAATACTACAGCCATTCCGGTGTCCTGGCAGATCGGCTTTCCGGTCTCGGCAGCGAGCCTGTAGTTCTCGACTATCCGCTCCAGTATCTCCTTTGCCGGCCTCCAGTCTTCCTCTGCCATCCTTTTCTCTATGCAGGACGCGACGTCGCAGGGAAGATCCACATTCCCCTTGATGCACATGCGCTTCACCGCTTCGGTGACCTGCGATGCCTGTATCTCTCTCATAACTCTTCTCCGTTCTCCGTTCAACAGCGCGCCCGGCCTTCGCCGGTCCTCGCCCCGCGGTCCGCTTCAGGCGCCGAATTCCGCGCACCAAAAAATCCGCCTCTTTCGACGGATACATTATACCAGTTTATTTGGCGCACTTCCACCGCATAAATCATAAAGAGCCTAAACAGGGCGGGCATCAGGTTTGCCGCCTGCCCGGCCGGGCATGCCGGAGAGTTGGCATGTTGGTGGACACCCGGTTTTTGTGGCCATTCGCCGTTTTTGCAGAAATGTCATTGACATTTTGGTTTTTTTGCCCGATGGCCAGAAAAACTCGGGTGAATGATCCGCAGAATATCAGGAATTGAATATGTGGAGGCCCAGGGTTGAGGAGAGGTATCTGAGCATGGTGCGGCCGGCGACGCAGTTGCCTTTGCTGTCGAGGGAGGGGCCGTAGATGCCGATGCCCATCTCGCGGTCGACCACGGAAAGGAGGCCGCCGCCGACGCCGGATTTGGTCGGGAATCCGACTTCCACGGCGAACTGGCCGGAGCCGTCGTACATGCCGCAGGTAAGCATCAGGGTCTTTACGATCCGGGCGGTCTCGCTGCTGAAAGTGCGCTTCCCGGTGGCTCGGTCGATGCCGCCCTGGGAGAGCAGCAGGCCGAGGTTGGCGAGCGAGACTGCGGTCGCGTTGACGGAACACATCGCGGTATAGAGCTCCAGGATGTCCTCAACGTCGTTTTTGATGATGTTTTTGGATTTAAGGAGCCAGCCTATCGCCCTGTTCCGGGAACAGTTGGCCATCTCGGAACGGTAGACCGCCTCGTCGAGCGACGCTTCCGGGTCGCCCATGAGTTCGCGGGCGATCGCGAGCATCTCGCCGAAGCTTGCGGTCTCGAGCAAAAGGTCCGCGACGGCTATGGCGCCTGAGTTGATCATCGGATTGTAGGGTTTTCCGGAGTAGAGGTCGAGTTCGACGATGGAGTTGAAAGCTTCGCCCGAAGGCTCCATCCCGACGCGCTCAAACACCCGGTCGCTCCCGAAACGCTCGAGCGCGACTATAAGGCTGATGATCTTGGATATGCTCTGGAGCGTGAACCTGGTCGCGCAGTCTCCGGCGGAATACAGCGTTCCGTCTTTTGTCCGGACCGCAATCCCGAGCGCGTTTTTGTCGGCTTTCGCGAGTTCGGGTATATATGTCGCCACATCCCCGTACGGTATGACTATGCGCCCTGCCTCCAGGGCCGCTTCGATCGTCGATTGGATCTTAGAGTCTGTCATCTCCCGGTCTCCTTTTCTGTTTTTCGGATCTATTGTGCGGATACGGATTCGAGCCGGTAAAGCCTGTACAGCACACCCGCCACGACAAGGCAGATCGCTGCGGCTATCATCCATACCCGGCTGTATCCCGCCGATGTCAGCACGTAACTGCATACGACCGGGCCCATCAGCTTTCCGGTGCCCCTCGAGAACTGGAACAAAGCCACCACGCGCCCTCTGTGAGTCATCGGTGACAGTTCCGCGAGCAGTACCGTGCCTTCTGTATTGACAAATATCTCGCCGCAGGTCCATATGACCACCGCGCCGAGCGCCATTGCCGGGCTGAGCGGAAGCGCATAGATGAGAAAGCCCGCGACATAAAGCAGGCATCCGATGACCAGGTTGATCAGCGGACGGTGTTTCTTGATGAACAGCATGAGGAGCGGTGTGCAAGCTATGACGATCAGCCCGTTTATCGTCCAGATGGCCGACGTCAGCTTTGATCCCCGCTCCAGCCCGACCGCGTCGGAGAACTGCAGCGGCAGCAGATAGCTAATAAACGTATAGCAGACGAAGATCAGGAACAGGCAGATCACGAAGACCAGCATCACACGGCTGTGCGTGACCATCGAGAAAAGCGGGGTGTCCGCGGACTCGGCTTCAGGTCCGCCGTCCGGGCCGTTCAGGTTCGCGTTTCCGGCATAGGTCTCTTTGGTCCTGATAAGCATGATCGCCAGAGCGACTGAATAACAGATCGCCATGGTAAAGAACGTCCAGGGAAGATGGTTGTAGAAAAGCAGCCCCGCTATGACCGGCCCGCTCGCCGAGCCGATATTCGAAAAGATGTAAACAAGCGAGATGCTCTCGTTCCGTTTCTCGTCAGGTGATATGTCTATGACCATCGCGGAGATTATAGGCACGACCGAGCTCGCGATCGCGTTGCAGAGGAATATGAGCACGACCACCGCCCGTCTCGTGCAGATCAGGCCCGCTGCCGTCATGGCGCAGATCATTACCACCGCGAGCCTTATGAACGTCTTGCGCCTGCCCCACTCATCCGACAGCTTCCCGCCAAGGAGCGATCCGACGATGTTCCCGAGGCTCGTAAACGCTACAATATAACCGGTCTGTACGGTAGTAAAGCCGAGTATCCTGCTGCACAGCAGCGACAGGAACGGAAAGATGCAGCAGATCGCGATCTCGACGATCAGCATTATCACCGAAAGATAATATGCCTGCCTGGGCAGCCCTTTGTATTGCGAGAACAGTTTCATGTATTACATCATACACCTTCTTCGCTCGTTCGCAATCAAAAAAAGCGGGCACGCGGCCCGCCTGACTTGTTTTAAACCTGTGGGAATGCCCCCGGATCAGATCTCGAAGCCGCCGTCGACTTTGATGACCTGGCCGTCTATGAACGAGGAATCGTCCGTCGCGAGGAACAGCGCTACGGTCGCGATGTCCTCAGGCTGACCGACTCTCTTCATCGGGCTGTTGTCTATCATCCCCTGGAGGGCGGCGGGTCCGCCGATGCTGTCGACCATCGCCGTGTGGATCGCTCCGGGAGCGATCGCGTTCACGCGGATCTCGGGGCCGAGCTCCCAGGCCATCGACTTGGAGAGGCCTGCCATGGCGTGCTTCGAAGAGATATACGGGGCAAAACCGTGGTGCGCGGCGAAGGACGCCACGGACGCGATATTGACTATGACGCCTTTGCCCTTCTCCTTCATGATCGGGGCGACGAGCTGGCAGAGTCTGAGTGCGGCGTCGACGTTCACTCTGAATATCTTGTCCCACTCCTCTATCGTTACGTCCCTGACCGAAGAGAGGCTGAGCATTCCGGCGTTGTTAACGAGGACGTCCACGGTGCCGTAGGCTTCGACCGTCTTCTTGACGATCTCCTCGCTGAAGCTGAGGTCAGATGCGTCCCCCAGCACATAGAACGCCTCGCCGCCTGCTGCGGTGATCTCATCCACTACTTCCTTTGCGCGGGCTTCGTTTCTGCCCGTCACGACTACTTTGGCGCCTTCTTTGGCAAAGAGGACGGCTGTGGCGCGTCCCATTCCGGATGTCGCGCCTGTTACGATTGCGACTTTGTTTTCAAGTTTCATGGTTAGAGCTCCTTTACGCACAATTTTCCCGCTATAAAAGCCACAATAATTGCCTTTTCAGATTATACCAATTCTGTTGCAAAGTGTAAAGAAATACGCCGCGGAAGCCCGTATTTCAGATTCCCCAAAACATGCGGTGCAATGACACAAAAATTTGTGTTTGTCAATAAAAAAGTCTCCTCGTATTTGTGAATTGATTGAAAATTCTTTCAAAACATTGACAATTATTTATCTGGCTAATAGAATAATAATGTTCTAATGAACCTATTATTTATTAACTGTTCTTATTTTGAGGAGGTAATTTCGTAATGGAAAAGAAGAGTACGAAAACCGCCTATGGCATTGCGCTGATAGTGGTTGTCGTTCTGCTCGCCGTCCTCGGGTTCACCTATCCCGACGGCGTTTACGGAACGATCTGGTCACTGCTTCCGCCTGCCGTAGCCATTGTGCTGGCTTTGATCAGCAAGGAAGTGTATTCCTCTCTGTTCCTGGGTGTGCTCACCGGATCCCTTCTGGTAGCCCACTTCCATCCCTGGGATACCGTCCGCGTCCTTATCGGCGGCGGTGAAGACGACTTTGGCCTTGGCCTGATCAGCAACATCGGCGACGGCTGGAACGTAGGTATCCTAATCTTCCTGGTCATCCTGGGAATCATGGTCGACCTGATGAACAAAGGCGGCGGCTCCGCAGCGTTCGGCCGCTGGGCCAAGAAGACCGTAAGGTCCCGCGCAGGCGCCCAGCTCATGACGATGCTTCTCGGCGTCCTGATCTTCATCGACGACTATTTCAACTGCCTGACCGTAGGTTCCGTAATGCGTCCCGTGACCGAGTCCCACAAGATCTCCCGCGCGAAGCTGGCCTACGTCATCGACGCCACCGCGGCTCCTGTCTGCATGCTCGCACCGGTATCCTCCTGGGCTGCCGCTGTCGCAGGCTATGTAGATGACAGCTACGTATCCGGCATCCAGATGTTCATCCAGCAGATCCCCTACAACTATTACTGCCTGCTGACCCTGGTCATGATCATCGTCATCTCCGTGCTGAACATCGACTACGGTCCGATGCTCACCCACGAGTACAACGCCCAGGTCAAGGACGATCTGTTCACTACCGAGCACCGTCCGTTCGCAGGCGCTGACGATTATGAAGAAGGCAAGGGCCACTCCTCCGTTCTGGACCTGATCCTCCCGGTAGCCGTACTGATCGTAATGTGCGTCATCGGAATGATCTACACCGGCGGATTCTGGGACGGCGCTTCCTTCATGGACGCTTTCGGCGATGCGGATGCCGCTACTGGCCTCTGCCTCGGCTCCATCGTTGCCCTGGTGTTCACATTCATCTATTTCTGGCTCCGCAAGGCCATCAGCTTTGAGAAGAGCTTCGAATCCGTTCCGAACGGCTTCATCCAGATGGTAAGCCCGATCACGATCCTCTGCTTCGCATGGACTCTCGGCTCCCTGACCAAGTCCGGTCTCGGTTCCGGAGCATTCGTTGAGGGACTGCTCGGAAACGCAGGTGCCCTTATGAACTTCCTGCCCGCAGTGATCTTCGTGCTCTCCTCCGTCATCGCGTTCGCGACCGGTACTTCCTGGGGAACCATCGGAATCATGGCCCCGATCGTCTGCCAGGTATTTGACTACGGCACCAACCCCGTTCTCTGCACGATCGGCCTGGCTGCCTGCTGCGCCGGCGGCGTCTGCGGCGACCACTGCTCCCCGATCTCCGATACCACCATCATGGCTTCCGCGGGTGCTCACTGCTACCACATCAACCACGTAGCGACCCAGCTGCCCTATGCCATCACCGTGGTCTGCGTATCCTTCGTTGGATTCATCCTTGCGCCGTTCATCAAGAACTGGTTCATCTGCCTGATCATCGAAGTCGCTCTCATGATCTGCGTACTGCTCGTGATCAAGAGCATCGTTTCCAAGAAGCACGCCGGAATCTTCGAAGAGATGAAGAAAGCCGACGAGGCTCTGAAGAACGCCTAAGGAAAGGA
>JAFWFF010000102.1 GCA_017515765.1 Bacillota bacterium
ACGGCAAAGGGCGAGAGAGTCCTGGTCACGACACTTACCAAAAAAATGGCGGAGAGTCTGACGGATTATCTGCGCGGAAACGGCATAAAAGTAAGATATCTGCACTCTGAAGTGGACACTCTGGAGCGCATGGAGATAATAAGAGACCTCAGACTGGGCGAATTTGATGTGCTGGTGGGGATCAACCTTCTGAGAGAGGGCCTGGACATCCCGGAGGTGGGGCTTGTCGCGATCCTGGACGCCGACAAGGAAGGCTTCCTGAGGACCGAGACTTCTTTGATCCAGACCATCGGCCGCGCCGCGAGGAACGTCGACGGCAGGGTCATAATGTACGCGGACTCCGTGAGCAAAGCCATGCAGGCCGCTATCAGCGAGACCGAACGCCGCCGGAAGATCCAGAGCGATTACAACGAGGCCCACGGCATAGTGCCGAAGAGCGTGACCAAAGGCGTCCGCGACGTCATCGAGGCGACCAAGGCCGCGGAAGAGGAGGCCACATACCACGGCAGAAAACCCGCCGAGATGTCCGCCCGCGAGCTGAAGGCCTACGTCGCCAAGCTCGAGGAAGAGATGCGCCAGGCAGCGAAGGACCTCCAGTTCGAGCGTGCCGCCGAACTGCGAGACCTCATATTTGAATACAAGGTGAGACTGAAGTGAGGCGCGAAAGCACCCGCATTTTGGCGGACGTGTATATAGAAAAGAAAAGGTATGTCTAACGAGATAATAATCAAGAACGCGAACGAGAATAACCTCAGGAACTTCAGCGTGAGGATACCGAGGGACAAGCTGGTGGTGCTGACCGGGCTCTCCGGGTCGGGCAAATCTTCGCTTGCCTTTGATACGATCTACGCGGAGGGCCAGAGGCGCTACGTCGAGAGCCTTTCGTCCTACGCAAGGCAGTTCCTCGGACAGATGGACAAGCCGGACGTAGAGATGATCGAGGGGCTTTCGCCGGCAATATCCATAGACCAGAAGACCACGAGCAGGAACCCGAGGTCGACGGTAGGTACCGTGACCGAGATCCACGATTATCTGAGGCTCATGTACGCGAGGATCGGAGTGCCTCACTGTCCGGTCTGCGGGAGGGTCATATCCAGCCAGAGCGTCGACCAGATAGTCGACAGCATCATGGAGTTCCCCGAGGGGACAAGGCTCGTCATACTCGCGCCGGTCGTCCGCCAGAGGAAGGGCCTGCACGAGAAGGTGCTGGAGCGCATCAGGAAAGATGGTTATACCAGGGTCAGGATAGACGGGGAGATAGTCGAGATAAGCGCCATAGCCGCCGACGACTCGGCTGGGCTCGTCACTGCCGGTACACAGGACGCCGACGGCAACACGATAAAGCTTGAGAAGAACAACAAGCACACCATAGAGATCGTTATCGACAGGATAATCATAAAGCCGGGCCAGGAGAGCCGCGTCGCCGAAGCAGTCGAACTCGCCCTGAGAGAAGGCGAGGGCCTCTGCGTAGCGCATTTCAAGGACCAGGCTTACGAGGAGGAGCGCACCTTCTCGAGCAAATTCGCCTGCCCCGACCACGGCGTCAGCATCGAAGAACTCGAGCCGAGGATGTTCTCCTTCAACAGCCCCTTCGGCGCATGCCCGGTCTGCAACGGCCTGGGCTTCACCGAGACCGTGGACAAAGAGAAGACCATCGATTACGAGGGGAGCATAAGGCACGGCGCTTTCAGCAAGATCTACAGCACCATGGAGTTTTCCAGCTACTACAGGAAGATGTCCGAGGTGATGGCGGAGGACTATTCCGCGCGCACGGGATACCCGCTCGAGAAGCTGCTCAACGACCGCTACGCCGACCTGCCGGAGGATTTCCGGAGCGAGGTGGAATACGGCACCGGCAAGCGCACCGTGAAATACACATATACCAATTCGAGCGGCAAGGTCCAGACCAGGGAGCATCCTTTTGAGGGAGTGGTCTCGAGCCTTGAGCGGCGCTACCGCGAGACCGGCTCCGAAATGATGCGGGAGTGGATGTCCAGATACATGAGCGTCAGGAAGTGCCCGGAATGCCAGGGGAAGAGGCTCAAGCCGGAGGTCCTCGCGGTCACCGTGGGGGGTAAGAACCTGGCGGAGTTCTCGGACTTCTCGGTGCGGGACGCGCTGGATTTCGTGAACGGGATCGAGCTTAGCGAACGCGACGCGGTCATCGCGAAACAGATACTGAAAGAGATCAGGGCGAGGCTCTCCTTCCTCTCCAACGTGGGGCTGGAATACCTCACTCTGTCGAGGTCCGCGGGGACTTTGTCCGGAGGAGAATCTCAGAGGATCAGGCTCGCGACGCAGATCGGGTCCGGACTGGTCGGCGTGCTCTACATACTCGACGAGCCGAGCATCGGCCTCCATCAGAGAGACAACCACAAGCTCCTCGCGACGCTGAGGAACCTGACCGAACTCGGAAACACTTTGATCGTCGTTGAGCACGACGAGGAGACGATGTACGCGGCTGACCACATAGTGGATATCGGCCCGGGAGCCGGGATCTACGGAGGCAGGCTGGTTTGCCAGGGCACGGTCGAGGACATCAAAGCCTGCCCTGAGTCGATAACCGGCCAGTACCTCTCCGGCGCGAAGAAGATCGAAGTGCCCGCGGTGAGGCGCCCCGGGAACGGCAAGACGATAACGATCAAAGGCGCCCGCGCGAACAACCTGAAGAACATCGACGTCGACATCCCGCTCGGGAAATTCGTCTGCGTGACGGGCGTTTCGGGCTCCGGCAAGAGCAGCCTGATAAACGAGATCCTGAACAAAGGCGCAGCCCGCGTCGCCAACCGCTCCCAGGAGGAACCGGGGGACCACGACGAGATCCTCGGCCTGGAGAACATAGACAAAGTCATCGACATCGACCAGAGCCCGATCGGGCGCACCCCCAGGTCTAACCCCGCGACGTATACGGGGATGTTCACCAGGATCAGGGACCTGTTCGCGGCTCTCCCCGAAGCCAAGATGCGCGGCTTCGGAAAGGGGAGATTCAGCTTCAACGTAAAAGGAGGGCGTTGTGAAGCGTGCTCGGGAGATGGTATAATAAAGATCGAGATGCATTTCCTCCCGGACGTCTACGTGCCCTGCGAAGTCTGTAAGGGCCGCAGGTACAACCGCGAGACCCTGGAAGTGAAATACAAGGGGAAGAGCATCTTTGACGTACTGGACATGAGCGTGTCGGAGGGGCTGGAGTTCTTCCGGAACCAGCCCGGCATCAGGAGGCATCTGGAGACCCTGAACGACGTCGGCCTGGGATACATCAAGATCGGCCAGCCTTCGACCCAGCTGTCAGGCGGCGAGGCGCAGAGAGTGAAGCTCGCGACAGAGCTCTCCAAGCGCGACACCGGCAACACGCTTTACATATTGGACGAACCGACCACAGGCCTGCATTTCGCGGACGTCGACAAACTGATACAGGT
This sequence comes from Bacillota bacterium, assembly GCA_017515765.1. Taxonomy (GTDB): domain Bacteria; phylum Bacillota; class Clostridia; order Peptostreptococcales; family Anaerovoracaceae; genus Eubacterium_B. Next base: position 3,417 of record JAFWFF010000102.1, read on the forward strand.
GCTTCAGCGCCTGGTGGACGCCGGGAATACGGTGGTGGTCATAGAGCATAATCTCGACGTCATCAAATGCGCGGATCATATTATAGATCTGGGCCCCGAGGGCGGCGACAAAGGCGGAACGGTTATAGCCTCGGGAACTCCCGAGGAAGTGGCGGCTGACCGGGCGAGCTATACCGGCCAGTATCTGAAAGGATTGTTATGTTTGGCAGAAACAAAGAAGTAGCCGCGCCCGGCGAGAAGACCGAGCAGGCCAAAAAAGTCAAGCTGCAGGACCTCCTCGAGAAGGACAAACAGGCAGTATTGAACGAACTCACGAGGGTCAAGACCACAGAGAGGGCGCCCGCGGTCATAGAGACGGAGCTTGACAAGCTGCTTCTCCGCTACAACGAGGGCAGCGACAGCGAGAGAGCGCGCGAGGCGGCGGCGCATATGCTGCACACCCTCAGGATCGCTCTCCCGCTAATGGACTCGGCGGACGAGACCAAGGTCTGGGAGATCAAGAACGAAGAAGATAAGGTGCACCGCCTTACCGGGCTCTCGCTCGTGCTTTTGATCATAGGCGTCGTCCTTGCTGTAGTTACGGTCCTGTTCTACGGGAAGGAGATACCCTTCATCAACCTCACGGTCAAAGAGCCGATGAGCTACTACATGCTCTGCGGTGCGATGGTCATCATGTTCTTCTCCGGCGTCGCTTTCATGCGCCCGGTCGGGAAAGCCAGACCCGCCCAGCAGCAGGTCGAGATCATAATGGATCCGAACGAGGTATATACCAAGCTCCGCACCGCGGTCCTCGCGATCGACCAGAACCTCTCCGAGGTACAGTCGCAGGAGAAGTGGGAGAAGAGGTCCAAACCGGGAGAGATCGACGGGCATCAGCTCTCCGCGCAGGAGATCGACATATTCGCCGACCTTCTGGCGGCCGCGTACAGCGCTGACGGAGAGTTCGCACTCGAGAAGATAGACGACCTGAAATACTATCTGCACAAGCAGGGCATGGATATCCAGGACCTCACCGCCGAGAACCAGGTGAACTTCGACGTGATGCCCGCCCAGGAGAGCAAGACGCTGAGGCCGGCCCTCGTGATGGACGGAGTCGTCCTGAAGAAGGGCATGGCGACCAAAGGCAGGTAAGCTGCCTCACCTGATGCGTGTGTAAACGCGGAAAGGCACAGAAATGGAACGTTTTTACGGCTTTGACCTCGGCGACGCCGAGAGCGCGATAGCCAGGCTGGAAAAGGAAGACCAGGTCGTCCCCGAGATGATCGCGGTGCAGGGAGTCAAAAGCTTCATCACCGCGTACGCGACCCTCGCGAGCGGGGAGCTCCTGATCGGCGAGAAGGCCTGCTATGTGGCGGACGCCATAAAGAGAAAGATCAGGTTCAAGAGCAAATTCCTGACCGACGCCTCGAGCACCCAGGACGTGAAGAGCTTCGCGGCGGGCGTGCTCGGCGAGCTCTACGGATCGGGAGACCTGGTCAAAAACTCCGAGAGCTGCTTCTACGTGGGCTGCCCGGCGGGCTGGGACAAGAACGCCCGCGAGAAGTACCGCGAGATCATTGAGCACACCGGTTATCCGCCCGCGAAGATAATATCCGAATCCAGGGCAGCTTTGGTCAGCGCCTGCCAGTCCAAGCACCTCCAGGTGGGGCTGGACATCCTGTCCAAACCGGTCCTCGTGGTCGATATCGGATCTTTCACCACCGACTTCGCGTATATCATGAACGGCAAGGAAGTCGAGATGCAGACGGCCGGAGAGGTCGCCCTGGGCGGCGGCCTGATGGATGAGATCCTGCTGGACGAGTCGGTGAAGGACGCGTGGAACCCGCAGAAGATCCAGGCGGTCTTTGATGAGAGCGACGCGTGGAGGAGCTACTGCGAGTTCGCGGCCAGGCGCCTTAAAGAGAAATACTTCTCCGACGAGGAGTACTGGAAGACCAACGAATGCCGCGAGACCGTGCAGATCCACTACAGAAGGCCCATGAAGGTCAAGCTGTCCATAGACGCGGCGCGCGCCGACAAGCTCGTGAACAAGAAGCTGGACAAGCTCGGCGGCAGATCGTTCAAGGAAGTCTTCATTAGCAGCCTGAAGGACGTCAAGGAGAACATAGCGGGCGACCCGCCCCAACTCGTCTTCCTGACGGGCGGAGTGTCCAAGCTCGCCGCAGTCCGCGACTGGTGCATAGAGGTCTTCCCGGAAGCTGTCGTGATAACCGGCGCGGAGCCTGAATTCTCGGTCGCCAAAGGCCTGGCCTACTGCGGCAGGATAGACGAGGACATGAGAGAGTTCAGACAGGAGCTCAATGAGTTCACATCCTCGAGCACGATAGACGACATAGTCGCGGGCAAGATAGTGGACCTCTACAAGGGCGCGGTCGACTGCCTGGTTGACCCGATACTCCGCAAAGTCGCGGCTCCCGTGTTCGACCGCTGGAGGAGCGGAGAGATCAGGAGGCTCTCGGACACGGACGGAGAGCTCCAGAGAGGCATCGATTCCTTCATAAGGTCGGAAGAGGCCAGGACGCTTCTGGCGGGCCCCATCACCGCCTGGCTGAAGCAGGTCTCCGAAGCGCTTGAGGAATACACCGTCCCGATCTGCGTGAAGCACCACGTGCCGTATTCGGCTCTGAGCCTGAGGTCATACCTCACGGCGTCGGACGTCGACATTAAGATCGACGCCAAGAACCTCTTCGCGGTCGAAGAGATGACCTGGCTGATAGATTCTTTGATCACCGTGATCGTGGGTATCGTCATCGCGGCGATAGACGTGGTACCGATCCTCGCGGGCCCGGGAGCGGTCATAGTGAGCGTGCTTGCGACTGCGGTCGGGCTGATCCTCGGCAAGGAGAAGATGGAAGGCGCGCTCCTTCAGGCGGACCTCCCCAATCCGGCGAGGAAGCTCATCCCGAAGGGAATGCTCAACTCCCGCATGGAAGCTATGAGCGCCAAGATCAAAGAGGAGTTCTACAAGACCCTCGAAGACAGTAAGAGCGCGGAGATCACCACCCGCATGGTGGGCGACATCTCCGACCAGATAGAACAGTGCCTCATCAAGATGGCTGAGGTCGTAGAGATCCCGCTGGGCTGACGCTCCGGGCATGAAAGGAGAAATAATAAGATGTTCAGGAAGATGAATCTTACCATGCTGACCGACTTCTATGAGATCACCATGGCGAACGGCTACCTCGAGTCAGGCATGCAGGATGATATCGCGTACTTTGACATGTTCTTCAGAAAAGTGCCCGACGGCGGCGGCTTCGCGATCATGGCGGGCGTCCAGCAGGTCGTGGACTATATGAAGTCACTTCGCTTCGACGAGAGCGACATAGAATACCTCAGGAGCAAAAACTGCTTCGACGAGAAGTTCCTCAACTACCTCAGGGGCTTCAAATTCGAGTGCGACGTATGGGCGGTGCCCGAAGGGACTCCGATCTTCCCATATGAGCCTCTGATCACCGTGAGAGGCCCGGTCATGCAGGCCCAGTTCGTGGAGACGATGATACTTTTGATCGTCAACCACCAGAGCCTCATCGCGACCAAAGCGAACCGTATCTGCAGAGCCGCGAAGGGCCGCCCTGTCATGGAGTTCGGCACCCGCCGCGCCCACGGCGTAGCGGCAGGTATCCACGGAGCCAGAGCCGCGTTCATAGGCGGATGCTCCGGCACGGCCTGCACCATCGCCGACGTCGAGTACGGCATCCCCGCCCTCGGGACCATGGCCCACAGCTGGGTCCAGATGTTCCCGACCGAGTACGACGCGTTCGCTGCCTACGCGAAGATCTACCCCGAGAACTGCGTGCTGCTGGTCGACACATACAACGTGCTGAAGTCCGGCATCCCGAACGCGATCAAAGTCTTCAAGGAGTACAAACCCAAGAAGATGGGCATCCGCATAGACTCCGGCGATATCACCTATCTTACCAAGAAAGTCCGCAAGATGCTCGACGACGCCGGCCTTCCGGAGTGCACCATTACAATCTCGAACTCTTTGGACGAGTACATCATCCGCGACGTCATCAATGAAGGCGCCATCATCGACGCTTTCGGAGTCGGCGAGAGGCTGATAACCGCGAGATCCGAACCCGTCTTCGGCGGAGTCTACAAGCTGGCGGCTGTCGAGGTCGACGGCAAGATCATTCCGAAGATCAAGATCTCCGAGAACGTCGAGAAGATCACCAACCCGGGCTTCAAGAAGGTCGTAAGATTCTACGGCAACGATCACGGCAAGGCGCTGGCCGACGTGATCATGCTCAGGGACGAGCCGCTGCCTGAC
>JAFWFF010000103.1 GCA_017515765.1 Bacillota bacterium
AGCACCACTATCTGGTACGTCCCGCCCGTGAAAGCCAGGACGGTGAAATAGAGTGCGACGGCCATGAGCCCTTTCTCGGAGCGCAGGTATTCCATGCCTTCCCGGAACGTTTCCGTGTACTGTTTCAGGCCGAACCGCTCGTCTTTTTTGATCGTATAGCTCTCCTCTGCCCTGATCCTGGTCTCGAAGCAGGCTGCGATGAAATAGCAGATCATATTGATGAAGAAGAGCGGCGCGATCCCGATCTTGTGATACAGATAGACGGACAGCGGGGTCACGATCATGATCATCGACTCCATCGTGCTCGCGACCGAATAGGCTTTGGTCATATAGCCTTCCGGGATAAGCATGGGGTAGAAGCTGTCGTACGCCACTTGGTAGACGCTGTTGACCGCGCCAAGCAAAGCTCCGCCGACCGCCATCAGAAGGTAGTTTATCTCCCCTTTCAGCATGATAAGGCCGAAGAGCCCGTAGATCGCCGCTGAGAAGAAATCCAGCGTGTAGATCGCCCTCCTGCGCGAGAATTTGTCCAGATACGGCCCCGAAAGCGTGGGCATCACGATCTGCGGGAACTGAAAGAGGATCATGTACAGGGCGAACATGAAGGTGGATCCGGTGTAGTCCAAGACCAGGAGACCCGTGGCGAATCCCGCTATGGCGTTCCCGAACAAAGACACCGCCGTCCCGACGGTGATTATCGTGAAGTTTTTGGTCCAGAGGCCGGAGTCCTTCCGGCCGTTCATCTCACTCAATCTTTACCAGTGCCTGTAAAACAATCCTGCTGCAACAGCTATCAGTACAATAAGCAATCCGAGCCCTATCCCTATGAGATAGAGAACGAAGTAAGCCTTTGAATAGTTCTTGAGATTCACGTTCTGTGTCCCGCCGAACGCGTAAACTATCGCGAGGATGAACCCCACGAGCGGGATGCCGAAAAGCAGCGAATACCCTATGTATCCCCACATTGAGATCGGCCGGTATTCCTCCGGAAGAGCCGCTTCCGCCGCAGGCATCATCACGTTTATGGACGGCCCCTGAGGCGCGGCGACAGATGCACCGCCGCTCGGCATGCGGTCGGTATAGACCTGTTCAGCCCTTCTCTTATTGTGCGCGTAGGGATCAAAGCCCGGTTCCTCATCCTGCGGAGCCGCTTCCTTTTCCGGGAATACGAACGCAGGCGCTTCGGGCATTTCCGGGACGTCCGGCATTTCCGGGACGTCCGGCACTTCCCTGTCGACGCAGACGTGCTCAGCCACGTCAGGCTCGTCCGCGGGATCGTCCGCGGGCGCTTCCGCGACCGTGAGGTCCGCCCCGCAGAAGGGGCAGAAATTCAGGCCGTCAGGCAGTTCTTCACCGCATCTTACACATTTCATAGCACTATGCTTCCTTTCCGTTTAGAGCAATTCCTCCGCAAGCTTCCTGAAGGCCGGAAGCGACCTCTCGACCTGCTCATATGATACGCAGTAGGATATCCTGACGTAGCCCGGTCCGGCGAACGACGTTCCCGGAACGAACAGTATATTGTGCTTCTTCGCTGCCGCGACGAACGCCTTGTCATCGCCGCCCGGGGCTTTGACCCAGAGGTAGAAGGCGCCCTTCGGCTCCACGCACTCGAAGCCCATCGCTGTGAGCTCCTCGTACAGCCTGCGCCCGTTCCGCTCGTAGTATTCGACGTTGCACTTCTCGTCCACGCAGCGCTCTATGACCAGCTG
>JAFWFF010000104.1 GCA_017515765.1 Bacillota bacterium
GATGCTCGCGATGAGCAGGGCTGAGGTATACCTCACGAACCCGATGATGAACGCGAACCTGTTCTTCCTGGGCGGGATCCTCGTGATATTCGCGCTTTTCAACCTGATCTTCCTGAGCGGCTTCTTCAGGACGGGCTATTATTTCGGAAAACCCTTCGTCGGTTTCGCAATTGCGGCTTTCGTACTGACCGTTCTGGCTGAGACCCTGCACCACATTCCGGGCCTTGAGTGGGTAAACACCGCCGGGCATGACCGGATCGGCCTGCAGCTCGCGGGGCTTCTGGCCGGTCTCGCAGTCTGGGTCTGCCTTACCGTGATCTCATACAGGGTAAGCGTAAAGAGATTCGAAAAGATCGACCTCTGACTCGGTCCCGATCAAAAAACCAAAAACTTCAAAAAAACTCCGATAAAACAGTATATAACAGTTGACAACAGTTATATACTGTTTTATAGTGTTTGCGGAGGGATGAGATATGCATATCATTTTGAATAAGACCTCTATGGTACCGATCTACGAGCAGCTTATCGATCAGATCAAGAATGAGATCATAAGCGGCGGCCTGGCGGAAAACGAAGCGCTTCCTTCCGTCAGGGCTCTTTCGGGAGAGCTCCGCATCAGCTCGCTCACAGTGAAGAAGGCCTACGACAGGCTGGAGGAAGAGGGTTTCGTCGTAACGGTGCACGGCAAGGGCACCTATGTGGCGGCAGCAGACCGCGATACCGCGATAGAGGCGAGGAGGAAAGCCGCCGAAGACGAGCTTTCCGCAGCGATCGGGAAAGCGGCCGGCCTTGGCCTCAGCAAAGACGAGATCCGCGAGATCGTGGAGATCATATTGGAGGACTACTGATGGTCAAAGTTGAAAACCTGGTAAAGAACTACGGCGATTTCCGGCTGGACGTTTCACTGGAGATCCCTGACGGACAGGTCACCGGGATCATAGGCAAGAACGGCGCCGGAAAGAGCACCACCATTAAGGCAGTGCTCGGCCTCATAAGGCCCGACAGCGGTTCGGCAGCTATAAACGGCAAGGACGCGTCCAAGCTCACGAACGCCGAAAAATGCAGGATCGGAGCGGCGCTCTCCGACTCCGGGTTCAGCATGTACTTAAGCGTCGAAGACGTTGCCCGCATACTTAAGAAGATGTACCCTTCGTTTGACGAGGACTTCTTCAGACGGAACTGCATGGCGCAGGGACTCCCCTTCGACAAGCAGATAAAGGACTTCTCCACCGGCATGCGCGCCAAGCTTCGCGTGCTCTCGGCGATCAGCCACAGAGCGGAGCTTTTGGTCATGGACGAGCCGACGGCGGGGCTGGACGTTGAGGCGAGGAACGAGATCCTCGACCTGATAAGGGAATATCTTTCGGAGAACGAGGAATGCTCCGTCCTGATCACTTCCCACATCTCCACAGACCTGGAAGGCCTGTGCGACGACATCTACCTGATCCATGACGGCAGGGTGCTCTTCCATGAGGACACGGACGCGATCCTGGGGAATTACGCGGTCCTGAAGATGGACGAGAAGACCTATGAGTCTCTCGACAAGAGCTATATCATCAGCACCAAAAAGGATCGGTCGGGTTTCGCCTGCCTGACCAACGAGAGACAGTTCTACGCTGAGAACTGCCCCGGCCTGGTCATCGAGAACGGCGGGATCGACGATATCATACTCATGATGACTGGAGGTAAGTAAGATGAGGGGCCTGATAGAAAAAGACCTGCGTCTCATGTTCCACAGAAAGCAGACGCTCGTGATATTCCTGGTGCTGGCGGTGGTCATGAGCCTCTCGGTGGACGGCGCGTTCATAGTAGGCTACCTGACGATGCTCTCTGCCATAGTGGCGATCAGCACGCTGAGCTACGATGAATACGATAACGGCATGGCGTTTTTGATGACGCTCCCCGTGGACAGGAAGACCTACGTCAGCGAAAAATATCTGTTCTGCCTCCTGATAAGCGCTGTCTCCTGGGTCGCAGCGGTGGTGCTGTATTCGGTGATCGGCATGATCCGCGGTTCGTCTGTGGACCTTGCGGAAGAGCTTCCTTCGCTGTTCGCGATCCTTCCTATGATGTTCATCATAGCCGCGGTGATGCTGCCGGTCCAGCTTAAGTATGGCGGCGAGAAGAGCAGGATAGTGCTGTTCGTTGTATTCGGCATCGTTGCGGCAGGGGCTCTTGCGGCTTCAAGGATCCCGGGCGGCAAAGGGGAGAACCTCATCGCGTCGCTCGCGTCAAAACTCGACAGCACGTCTCCCGCGCTGATCCTCGTGTGCGTGATCGCAGCCTGCGCCCTGATAACATGCGCTTCATATCTCTGGAGCGTAAGCATCATGCGGAAGAAGGAGTTCTGACAAAGTGTGTTTTACTCCGTGCGCCAAAAGGATTATAATTACTGAAAAAGCACGGAAGAGACACGGAACCGATGGAAAGATACAAAAAAGTCTTCCGGCCGGAGTCGGGGTGGAAAGCGTTCTTCCTCTCCATAGTGACCTTCGGCCTAGCCTACGGCCTTTACAAGGGCATCCTCGACAATTATCTCGCGGAGATCGTCTCCATGGGTGAATTTGACCGCGGGGTCACGGAGTTCTTCAGGGAACTTCCGGGCCTCGCGCTTATATTTGTGCTGGCGCTGCTCTATCAGTTCTCCGCCGAAAAGATCTACAGGATCGGCGCGGTCATAATGCTGGCGGGCATGGCGATGCAGACCGTGATCCCGCCGACCAGGCTGCTCGCGACCATGGCGATATTCATCTATTCCCTCGGCGAGCACATCCAGCTCGGCATGCGGAACACCCTGTCGCTGGAATACTCGAAAGAGGGGCACGGAGGCGCGGCTCTCGGCCTTCAGAACTCGACGTACCAGATCGGGACGCTGGCCGGATATCTTCTGGTCATCGGCGTCCTGTTCTTCCTGCCGGGGAATATAGTCACATACAAGATCATCTTCGGCGCGTCGGCTTTGATCATTCTGATCGGGTCGGCCGGCACCGTGAAGATGGACGGGAACAGCGCGCCGGACGCGAACAAAAGGCGCTTCTATTTCCACCGGAAGTACTACAAATACTATATGCTGGAGGTCTTCTACGGCGCGCGGAAGCAGATATTCTTCACCTTCGGGCCGTATGTGCTGGTGCTCTTCTACGGCGCGAACGCAGGCGTCATAAGCCTGCTCTTCGCGGTCTCTGCGGTCACCAGCTATTTCGCGTCGCCGGCCGTCGGAAGGATAATCGACCGCTTCGGCTACAAAGTCGTAATGGTGGCGGACACTTTGATCCTCGTGATCGTCTGCTTCTTCTACGGGTTCGCGCATCATTTCTTCCCGATGAACGTGGCCTTCGTGATCTGCTGCCTGAACTATGTGCTGGATTCGGTGATCTCGCTGGCCTCGATGGCTTCCAACGTCTACGTCCAGGACCTCGCGGACAATGCTGAGGAGGTCAGGGCGACCATATCGACCGGCGTATCGGTGAACCATATGATAACCATCCTCATCGCGCTCTTCGGAGGGTGGATATGGAAGACTCTGGGGGTCGAGACTTTGTTCGTGATGTCGGCGATCCTCGGCCTCTGCAACAGCGCCTACGCGGCGACGATCAAAACCGGCAGGCAGCGCGCTTCCTGACGGACGAACAGAGAAAAGGAGCTGGAGAAATTGGACAACAACTATCAGACAGGCATCGAGGCTGAACAGGCCCGCAAAGCCAGGCGCAGGTATCTATGGAGGACCAATCCTGCCTGGATAATCTTCGTCTTCGCGGCATGGTATATCCTGATCAGCGGGATCATCGGATCACTTCCGTTCCAGCTGATCGCGATCGCGCTTCGCGGAGTGGCGTCGGACGGGTTCATCTTCACGTACGAGATGTATCTTATGACTCTCGGCAGCGTGATAATACTGTTCATTCTGACCTGGTGCTTCAAAGACAACAGGTATATCTGGAAGTCCTTCCTTCTCAGGAAGAGGGGGCAAGGCTCGAGCAGCAGCCGTTTGAAGACGAGCTCGCTGACTTCTACGGCAGGAGCAGGAACAGCGTAGGCAGGCTCTGGATAGGCATACTGCTCGGCTTCCTGACCAACTTCGTCTGCGTGCTCTGCGCTTTGATCCACGGGGACATAAAACTGTATTTCGAAGCGGCGCCTTCGCAGATCCCGCTGTTCATATTCGCGCTGGTCGCGGTATGCATCCAGAGCACGTCGGAAGAGCTTTGGTGCAGAGGCTTCCTGTATCAGCGCCTTCACGAGCGCTTCCCGCTCTGGGTCTCGGTCGCGGTCAACGGGGTGCTCTTCGGACTGCTCCACGTGTTCAATCCGGGAGCGAGCGTGCTCAGCATAGTGAGCATAGTGATCTGCGGCCTTTCGTACTCGCTGCTGCGCTGGTATACGGGCAGCATCTGGGTGGCGATGGGAATACATACGGGCTGGAACTTCACCCAGAACTATCTGTTCGGGCTGCCCAACAGCGGGCTGGTCTCGCAGGTCTCGCTCTTCCACCTCGACGCGGCGAACGGAGTGTCGAACCTGATCTACGACTTCGACTTCGGCGTGGAAGGCGCGCTTCCGGCGATCCTGATGGACGCGCTGGTCGGTGTACTGTGCCTCATCCTGGCGAAGAAAGAAGGGCGCCTCGGCGAGCTCGGCCTGAACCGCCCGCAGACCATGGCGCTCATGCGCAGGACCGAAGCATAAGAAGAACAAAGCAGGGGCCTTTCGGCCCCTGCTTTTGTTTGTCTTAGATCTGTGCCGCGGCGTATCGCGCGCCGCGCCTCACGCGGCTTTAGGAAGAGTAACGTCTGCCCTGAAGAGATCCCCGTCTATCGCGAGTTCCAGACTCCCTCCCTGGAGTTCCGCGAGCGACTTGGCTATGTTGAGGCCGAGACCGCTGCCTTCGCCGGTCCTGGCCGCGTCGCCCCTCACGAAGCGCTCCATCAGTTCGTCCGCCGAGATGTTGAGCTTCTCGCGGGAAACGTTCTTGAAGGACATGACCGCCTTGCCGCCCTGCTCAGCCGCAGATATGTAGAAGCGGGTGCCCCTGAGGGCATATTTGCACGCGTTCGAAAAGATATTGTCAAGGATGCGCCACACCAGGGTCCCGTCAGCCCAGACGAAGAGCTCCTCTTCGGGAAGCGTCAGCACGGGTTCGAGTTCCGCGGCGGCGAACTTCTCGCTGTATTCTCCGACGGCCTGGGACAGCAGTTCGTTCGCGCTGCGTCTGGAGGCGTTCACCGGTATATTGCCGGAGGACGCCTTTGACATCTCCACCAGGTCTTCAGTCAGCTTCTTCAGCCTTCTGGACTGGCGGTCAAGCACTTCGAGGTATTCTTCGGACTGTCCGCCGTCATCCTTCTTCAGCAGGTCGACGTAGTTGATGATGCTGGTCAGGGGCGTTTTGATGTCGTGAGAAACGTTGGTTATGAGTTCGGTCTTGAGCCTCTCGGATCTGAGCTGCTGGTCGACCGCGCGCTCCATACCGCGCGAGATGTCGTTCAGATTCTCCCCGTGGCGCTTGAAGTCGCGGAACATGTGCGCGGTATCTATCCTGGCGCCAAGGTCTCCGGCTGCGAGCGCCGCGCCTCCGGACTGAAGCCTGCGGAGCTGCAGAGCGCAGATGATCGCGAGCGGGAAGAGAGTGACTGCGGCGAGGATCCACATCACGACCGCCGCCCCGTTGACACGGTTCATTGCGAAGATCAGTATCAGCAGGCTGTATACGGTCAGCAGAGCCGCACCGAGGGCCGTCTTCCATACGAGGGGAATGCCCGAGATCACCCTGCCGATGCCGCGGAAGAACCATTTGATCGCGAGGAACAGGAAGCGGAGGACTTGGAAGATCAAAGTGTTCCTCCACCATTTTCCGAGTTTGACGCGGGCGCAGAAGGTCATCCAGAGCGCCGTGCAAAGAATGGCTGCGCCGGCGATGCAGGCTGTGTCAAGGAGAATGTAGAGCGGCAGATCCGACCAGACTATAAAGCGGCTCGCTTCCGCTGCGAGCGCGCCCAACCCGAAAAGACCGAGCCCTACGACCGCGAGGTATATATCAAAGGGGATCTTCTCCTGCCAGCCTGCGGCGGGTCCTTCAGCTCCGGGCCTTCTTCCGGCGACTCTTGCCAGGTATATGATCAGGAAGATCAGGACCGCGGCCGAGCAAGCCAGCACGGGGATGGCGTGCCTGAAGACTTTGTACAGGCTGTCCGTAAGCATGTACGTCCAGTAGATGCCGTCCTGCGCTTTGAATTCCTTCGCTATTCCGCTCTCGATGCGCCCTTTGCCTCCTTCGAGAGGAACGGAGACGTCCAGCGCTTCTCCGTCAGCCGTGATATTGTCGAAGACTTTGGCGCCGGCCTCGTCGTAGATCGCGAAGCGGTAGTTGGTCTTCAGCGGATCCGTATACCATTCGCTCAGAAACTCGACGTTCTGTTCCGCTCTGTAGGCACCCACGACGTCGCTCATCCTCTGGTAGACCGCCTCGGTGACCAAAGCGCTGTGCCGCGCGTCCGGGGCTGCCGACCACCAGCCGTCCTCAAGCCCGTAAAACAGCGCCACTCCGTTTACAACTATCACGGGCACCAGTATTACCGCGATTGCGAACGCCGCGGCCTTTGCCCAGAAACTCTTTGTCCAATCTGTCTTACTCATGTCCGGCACCCTCCAGTTTATAACCCAGCCCCCAGACGACCTTCAGCCATCTCGGATCGGACGGGTCTATCTCTATCTTCTGCCTCAGGTGGCGGATGTGCACCGAGACCGCGTTCTCCGCGCCGAAAGCGTCCTCTTTCCAGACGTTCTCGTAGATCTGCTGCGATGAGTAGATCCTGCCCGGATGGCTGATCAAAAGCTTCAGTATGTTGTATTCGATCGGGGTGAGGGCGACGTTCTCGCCGTCGACGGTGACGGTCTTGGCTTCGTCGTCCAGCGCGATCGGCCCGACCTTCCAGGTCTTCGCGCTCTCCGGCTCCGGCGCTGCCCCAAGCCGTGTGTAACGCCTGAGCTGGGAGCGCACTCTTGCGAGCACTTCCGCCGGATCAAAAGGCTTGGTGATATAGTCGTCGGCTCCGACGTTAAGCCCGAGCACCTTGTCGCCGCTCTCGCTCTTGGCCGTGAGCAGGATGATCGGAACGTTGCTCGTCTCGCGTATCTTAGCGGTCGCCGCTATCCCGTCGAGCTTGGGCATCATGATGTCCAGAAGCACGAGATGTATGTCGTTGTTTTTCAGGACTTCCAGCGCCTGCCTTCCGTCGTACGCCTCGAACAGTCTGTAATCTTCGCCTGACAGATAGATCTTCAGCGCGGAGACGATGTCGCGCTCGTCATCGCAGATCAAAATGTTATGCGTCATTTCTCTCACCTCGCTTTGAATTATATCAGCGTATCATTAAGAGGAGTAGGGCAAACACCTTAAGAATTTCCTAAGCCCGGCGGTTGAAGCCTCATTGCGGGTTCCCGAAGAAGAACGATTTATAACGAGAAGCCGTTTTTTTGTTCGTCTCGTTACGCAGACAGCCTTTTTTCGGGCTTCTACGTAAAAAACCGCAACGAAACAGGTCGATTTATAACGAGAAGCTGTTTTTTTGTGCGTCTCGTTGCGCAGACGGCTTTTCTTCGGGCTTCTGCGTAAAAACCGTCGGACGGTGCGCGGAGCATCAATAAAACCGCAAGGCCGAAGCGGCGGATTTGACGCGCCTGAGCGCGTTTTGATATAATCTGATCGTGCCGGGAGGTGTGGAAAGATGATCACATCGAGAGAAATGGAAAAACTGCATGAGAAGACCGCGCGGGTCTACACCATTTACGGGGAGATCCTGGAGGGTGACTGCGTGCATGATAACGAGGAATACCTCGAGTGCGAATTCGGCCTTGATGAGGAAGGACTGCACATCGCTGACCACATAGTGCTTAAGAGCCAGATAGCTGCGGCGGAAGAGTGGGACGTCGAGGCCGAGTCCGGACGCCTTCGCGCCGCCGAGATCAGGGAGAGGCTGATGTTCTCGCTCAGGAAATCGTTCTCTCAGCACCTGAAGCGCTGGGAAGACAACGAAGTGCCGGACAAATACGACCACAACGCTTTCGAGTACTCGGGACAGCCGACGAAAGGCGAGTTCACGCTCGCTCTCGAGTATCAGAAGGAGCGCGGGGACGGTTTCATCAAGCTGGAGGGGCGCGAACCGCTGGAAGACAGCTTCGGCCTCGGGGAGAACGCCGTGCTCACGATGGTGATCGAGGAGCCGCCGGCATGCGAGTTGCCAGCCACGGCGGAGATCGAGATTCGCGAGACGCGGTACAAGGACCTGCAGGCGCTTGAGTCAAAGCATTACGACAGCGTCTACGGGGAGGATTTCTGCGCGAGGAATACCGATGAACTGTACGAGTACCTGGACTTCCGCGGAGCGTATATAGGAGACAGGCTCGTCGGATCGTATCACTGGTTCAATGACGGTGAGATCACGATCATCGACGGCCTCCTGGTCGACGAAGATTACAGGAACAAAGGGATCGGTACCGCTTTGATCAAAGACGCCGCGGAGCTCGCGGCCCGGCTCGCGGAAGAGGCAAAGCCCTCCCCCGAGGACAGAAAAAAAGGCAAGCACTGGGTGCTTGCCCTGCACGCGGACCGTGACGACAGGC
>JAFWFF010000105.1 GCA_017515765.1 Bacillota bacterium
CAGACGAGTGATCCCAATGAAAGGTTTTTGATTTCATGAACGGCAACATGCGCAAGACCATAGACTTCAACTGCGACTGCGGCGAGCTGACCGACGGCGGCGCCTCCGACAGCCTAATAATACCGATAGTCACCTCGGTAAACATAGCCTGCGGATATCACGCGGGAAGCCCCGAGGACATGCGCCGCACAGTCAGGCTGGCAAAGACGGCCGGCTGCAATATCGGCGCCCACCCCGGTTTCCCGGACCGTGAAAACTTCGGCAGGACGCCTATGGCGCTCCCTCCGGGGGAGGTCGAGAAGATAGTCCGCGACCAGGTCGCGATGCTCATGGAAATATGCGCGGAAGAGGGCGCTGAAGTCGCGCACGTAAAGCCGCACGGCGCGCTTTACAATATGGCGGCAAAGGATCCGAAGCTCGCAGACGCGGTATGCCGGGGCATAGTCCGGGCGGCGGAAGAGCTAGGCGCTGAGCTCCCTATAGTGATGGGCCTCGCGGGGAGCCTCGTGAAAGAAGCCGCTGAAACTAACGGCCTCAGGTTCGCTTCCGAGGCTTTCGCGGACCGCGCGTACATGGATGACGGGTCTCTGATGCCCCGGTCGATGCCCGGTTCGGTAATAACCGATGAAATCGCAATTATCAAGCGTGTGACGCGTCTGGTGACGGACGGTACGATCGAATCGGCAGCTGGAAACGTGATCTCTCTTTGCGCGGACACGCTCTGTCTCCACGGAGATACCCCGGGAGCCGCGCAGTTCGCCCTTAAGATCAAATCCGCCCTCGAGGCGGCCGGCGCAGGCGTCGCCCCGCTCAGATAGAACCACCGGATAGAACCACTGTCCAACTGTTATTCAAGGCAGGTCATATATGGAAAAAGCTCTCATTAAAATAGTCGACTGCGGCGACAGCGCGGTCTCGGTAAGATTTCCCCAGGAGATATCCCCAAAGGTCCATTCTATGGTGATGGGCTGCTTCGAAGTGATCAGGCAGGCCGGCATCCCGGGAGTGCTCGGAGCCGCGCCAGCCTATGCGTCAGTGCTCGTGCGATTTGATCCTCTGGTCACCGACGGAGAGGCCGTAAAGGACGCTCTCGCAGTCATCCTTACCGAGCAGAAGATCGCCGCTCCGTCGCACGGCACGGGGCGCGTCGTCGAGATCCCCGTATGCTACGGAGGCGAATGCGGGCCTGACATCGAAAACGTCATGTCCCACACCGGGCTCGGTCTCGATTCCCTGGTCGGTCTCCACACCGGGAACGACTATCCGGTGCATATGATAGGCTTCACCGCCGGCTTCCCATACCTCGGCGGAATGGACGAACGCCTTGCCGCACCGAGGCTCGCTCTCCCAAGAGAACACATCGCCGCGGGAAGCGTCGGCATCGCGGGAGGGCAGACCGGGATGTACTCAGTCGACTCCCCGGGAGGCTGGCAGATCATAGGCAGGACGCCGCTCAGGCTCTTTGATCCGGACCGCGAAGAACCGTTCATGATCAAAGCCGGCGACAGAGTCCGCTTCGTCAGCATCACAGAGGAAGAGTTCATCGAGCTCGAGGCGAAGGCGTACGCGCGCGCCCGCAGGAAACAGGAGGCAGCCAAAGCCGCCCCGAAAGCCGGGAAGCATGCAGCCCGCGAATCCGTCACTGTCACGTCCCCCGGTCCGTTCACCACGGTCCAGGACGCAGGCCGCCACGGCCACGTCGCGTCCGGCCTCTCAGGCTGCGGCCCGATGGACCCCTACGCGCTGGACCTCGGCAATGAACTGCTCGGAAACGCGCCAAACGCCGCGGGGCTCGAAGCGACCCTCAGG
>JAFWFF010000106.1 GCA_017515765.1 Bacillota bacterium
CCAGCCGAAGCTGTTGCCGTCCACGTCGCAGTTTCCGGAGCCCCAGAACCAGGTGTTGTCGTAGGTCCAGACTCCCCTGCCCCAGTCAAGAGTCCCGAAGTCCGTCTTCGGATCGAACTCGTAGGTGACCCCGTCATATTTCACGTAGCCGGACGCGCGCATGCAGTTGATCTTCTGGTTGTAATAGAAGGCGTGCTTCTCGGGCCAGGGCGTCGCTATGACCATCGAGTCCATCGGCGGCTGCTCCAGGACGATGTCGGCGTAGAACGGCTTTCCGTTCCAGAACTTCTTAAAGTGGCATTTTATGTGCCGCTTCCCGTCCTCCGGCTCAAAGCTCATGAGCAGCCTCTTGTCGCTGTACTCTGTCTTGCCTTCGGAAGAGTTCTCCGGCAGTTTCAGCCTGCCCATCGGCAGGACGTTCAGGATCGTCTCGGTGTGCTCCCAGGGCTCGTCGCCGAATACCAGGAGCGAGACAGACTGCAGCCCCACATAGCCGTCGTCGGAGATGGTGAAAGCCGCGGCGAATCCGTCGTTCACCACGAGATAATAGTCCCATTCCTTGATGCGGTATTTGGGGGCTTTGATCATGGACCTGACGTACTTCTGCACCTGGCTCCTCGACCAGCCCGGCTCCCTGAGTTCTCCCTGCTCGTCCAGCAAAAGCTGCCTGTTCGTTACTTCGTGGTTTCTCATATCGGCCTCCTTCAGCAGTACATGCTCAGCAGTTCTTCCAGTTCGAGAACGGCCTCCTCGCGTTCCTCGGAATCCGCGCGGACCAGGTCATATATCAAAGGATCTGTTATCAGCTTCGCCCAGGCTTCCCGGGTCGCGCTGACAAAATCGTCGTTCAGTGGCATCTCCTCGTCTATCAAAGGGCATCTGTAAGGCAGCTCCAGGTCGTTGTATACCATCATAAGCTCCCCGTCCCCTGTGATGTGCGGCTGGAGCGGGAAGGTCCTGCACTGCATCGGCCTTATCTCCCTCCTGCAGGTCTCGGGGCCTCCGCAGCGCACGAAATACACCTTGCCCTTCCAGGATTCCGGGAAGTCGTAGTCCTCTGCGTCCTCCGCGGTCCAGGTAAGCCAGCCGTCATTGCGGTCATGGACCTTTTCCTCTCCGGGCAAAAGATAGATCCCCATCTCGCGCCCGGCCTCCTCGGCAGTGCAGCAGCACGCTCCGCAGAGTTCGCCGCAGTCAGTATCGAGAGGCGACACCCGGTTGAGCGCCGCGTATATCTCCTCATATTCAGCTTTGGTCAGGGTCGATTTTATCAACGGCTTCCTCCTTTCAGCTCTTGCTCGGGGCCGGTCTCGGTTCCGGCCTAAGTTCCGGCCTCAGATCTTGCGGACGTCTTTCAGGAAGCGCCTGAGCCCCTCCGGCCCGGCCGAAGCGTCCGGCAGGTGCGTGAGTCCGATCGGGACGGTTTTGGTCTTTCCGTGGTAGTCGCTTCCGGCGGTCACGTACAGGCCGTATTTCTCCGCGAGGCCGAGCACCTCCGCGCGCCTGGCGTCGGAGTATTTGTGGTAATAGCCCTCCAGCCCTTCGATACCGTAACCGACGAGTTTGACGACCCGGTCTTCCAGGACCTTCCCGGAAAAATCACCTTTCCCGTCTCCGTAGGGCGGGTGCGCAAGCACAGGTATGCCTCCGGCCGCCAGGATCCCCCGGATCGCCTCCTGCGGGATCAGGTGGAATTCTTCCTTCATATTGTCTATATAGTTCTCCACGGCGTCATCCACGTCGCGCGCGTATCTGTATCTCACCATCATGCGCGCGAGGTGCGGCTTGGCCGGGCTGTTCATCGAAAAGAACGCGTCCAGGTCCTCCCTGCTGAACGTGAATCCGTACTCCTTCTCCAGGAACTCGAGCCGTTTCTCCGCCTTCTGCATGCGGAGGCTTCTGCCCTTTCTGATCACGGCGTTTATCTCCTCGTTCTCCGGATCGAAGCCGTAGCCGAGGATGTGGTATTTCTCCTCGATCCCATTGACCCATTCCTTGCAGGAGAACTCTATGCCGTTGATGTAGTCCGGGCCGTCCTTCCCCAGCAGGCCGGGCATGATGCCGGTGCATTTGATCGTGTCGTGGTCGGTCACCGCAAAGAGCTCTATCCCCGCGGCGCGGACTTTCGCGAGCAGTTCCTCCGGCGTATCGGTCCCGTCGGAACAGTCGGTGTGGAGGTGAAGATCTATCTTGACGTATTTGCTCATCGCGCATCCCCTTTTCCTTTATCTACGTCAAAATTATACCACAGAGCTGCCGGCCGGTGGTATAATACCTCATAACTGAAGAAGCCTGCATGTCCGGCGACGCCGGAGAACGTGAAAGGAGATACATCATGAACAAAGGAATCGCAGCAACATACTCCAACCTCGCCAGGACGGTGATCAAAGGGCTCGAGTCCCGCAACATGACCGGCTACTACGCCGAGACGAAGGAAGAGGCTCTCAATATCGCTCTCTCGCTCATACCAGAGGGCAGCACCGTGACCATGGGCGGCGCGATCAGCTGCCAGGAGATCGGCCTCGTCGACGCGATCAAGAACGGCAATTATACTTTCCTTCTCCCCGGACACGGCCCCAACAGGAGGCAGGAGTGCATCGAAGCCTACGGCGCGGACGTCTTCCTCTCCAGCTGCAACGCCATGACCAATGACGGCATCCTGGTCAACATCGACGGCAACTCCAACCGCGTCTCCTGCATAGCCTACGGTCCCGAGAAGGTGGTCATGGTCGTCAGCATGAACAAAGTCTGCGCAGACGTCGACAGCGCCATGAAGCGCGCCAGAAACGTCGCCGCGCCGATGAACGCTACCAGGCTCGGCGCCGAGACCCCCTGCACCAAGGTCGGCAAATGCATGGACTGCAAATCCCCGGGCACCATCTGCTGCCAGTTCCTGGTCACCAGGTTCTCCAGACATCCCGGACGCATCCACGTGATCCTCGTCGGAGAAGACCTCGGCCTCTGATAGCCTCAGATCCCGGCGACCCGTTTTTCCATAAAGATAAAGGGCTGCCCGAAACTTGACAGTTTCGTGGCAGCCCTGTTTTGTTTTGACACGTTCCAACCGGTCTGTGCTTCTAGTCCTCGAAGGGGAATTTGAAGGGCAGGCCGTATTTGTCTCTGACCGCGATGAATTCCTTCTGTACGGGGCCGCTGACCGGGACGCCTTTGTCCTTGCGCTCCTGCCATACGAGGTATTCCTTCTCGCCTGCGGTGTAGATGCGCTCCTGGCCGGGGGCCTTCTGGGAGGCTCTGAGCTCTCTCAGGATCTCGCCGCAGATATGTTTGAAGTTCTCCTGGCCCATGAAGGCGTCGGGATCGATCACGATGAAGAAGTGTCCGAGATGATAGGGGACCTTGTTTCCTTCTGCATCCTTTCCGGTGAGTGCCTTCAGGTAGTTTCCGCACTGGAGGGCGGCGGAGAGGACTTCGACCACTGTCGCGTAGCCGTAGCCCTTGTAGCCCGCGAGCTCTTCGCCGATGCCGCCGAGCGGGGCGAGCGCGGCCTGGCCGGTGGTCAGGTCTACGAGGATCTGGTCGCTGTCGGTGAGCGCCTGTCCGTCATGGCCTATGACCATGCCGGCGGGAGTAGCCTTTCCGATCCTGGAATAGTACTCGATCTTACCTCTCTGGGTGATCGAAGTGGCGCAGTCTATGCAGAAGGGGAACTCCTCATCCGTCGGGAGGCCGATGGTAAGCGGGTTGGTGCCGAGCATGTTCTCAACGCCGAAAGTCGGCGCGATGGACGGTCTGGCGTTAGTGCCCGTGATGCCGATCATGCCTTCTTTGGTCGCCATGGTCGCCCAGTAGCCTGCGATCCCGTAGTGGGTGGAATTCCTGATCGCGGCCATTCCCATCCCGTATTTCTTCGCCTTCTCGATGATGGTCTCCATCGCCTTATGTGACGCGACCATTCCCATTCCGTCATGAGCGTCGACTACGATCGTGGTCGGCGTCTCTTTCAGGACTTCGTACTCGGTCACGGGGTTCTGGATACCGTCGTTGATGCGGTCGATGTAGATGGGTTTGAAGCGGTTGCAGCCGTGGCTCTCGATGCCGCGCCTGTCGCTCTCCATGAGGACGTCAGCGCAGATCTTCGCGTCCTCTTCGGGAACGCCGACGGCCTTGAACGCAGCCACCATGAAATCTCCGATGAGTTCCCAGGATACATAGGGTCTTCCCATGCTGTCCTTAAGCAATTCTTTCTTCTCTTCTGACATATCTATCTCCTTATCGTTATCGCGGCGCCGGGTCAGAATTATTTTCTGGCGACGCCCGTACGTCTCGCGGCTTCTGCGACTGCCTTGGCGACCGTCGGTCCTACCGCGGGATCAAATGCCTTCGGAATGATGTTCTCGGCGCTGAGCTCGTCGTCCGGGATGAGTCCCGCAAGGGCGGCGGCGGCGGCCATCTTCATCTCTTCGTTGATGTCCGTGGCTCTTGCGTCAAAGGCTCCGCGGAAGATGCCCGGGAACGCGAGTACGTTGTTGATCTGGTTCGGATAGTCGGATCTTCCGGTGGATACCACGGCGGCTCCGGCTGCCTTCGCCTCGTCCGGGAAGATTTCCGGAGTCGGGTTGGCGCATGCGAAGATGATCGGATCCTTATTCATGGACTTCACCATGTCGCCGGTGAGGAGTCCGGGCGCCGACACGCCGATGAAGACGTCGGCGCCTTTGATCACGTCGGCAAGGCTTCCGGTCTCGCCGTTAAGGTTGGTGACCTCGGCCATCTCGTTCTTTATCCAGTTCATTCCCTCGGGTCTGCCCTTGTAGATCGCGCCGCGGCGGTCGGTCATGACCACGTTTTTGAAGCCTGCGGAGAGGAGCAGTCTGGTGATGGAGATCGCTGCGGCTCCGGCGCCGGAAGTGACGACCTTTACGTCCTCGCGCTTCTTGCCTACGACCTTCAGCGCGTTGGTGAGTCCCGCGAGAGTGATGATCGCGGTTCCGTGCTGGTCATCGTGGAAGATCGGAATGTCGCATTTCTCTTTCAGCTTGCGCTCGATCTCGAAGCATCTCGGGGCGGAGATGTCCTCCAGGTTGATGCCTCCGAAGGATTTGCTGATCAGATATACGGTCTCGACAAAGGTGTCGACGTCCTTGCTGTCCACGCAGAGCGGGAACGCGTCGACGTCCGCGAAGGACTTGAACAGGACGCATTTTCCTTCCATTACGGGCATTGCTGCCTGCGGCCCGATGTCTCCGAGTCCGAGGACCGCCGTTCCGTCGGTGATGACGGCGCAGAGGTTCCACTTGCGGGTCAGCTCATATGCCAGATCCGGATCTTTCTCGATCTCCAGGCAGGGCTGGGCGACGCCCGGGGTATAGGCCAGCGAAAGGTCGTCTTTGCTCGCCACGGGAACTCTGGAATTCACTTCGATCTTGCCCTGCCACTCGCCGTGCAGGCGCAGGGATTCTTTTGCATAATCCATACTGTTTTGCTCCTTTATGGTTTTGTATTGATGTGTCGGATAGCGCGATCCGATCAGTGCTGCCTTCTCTTGGTCCTGGCCAGGGCTATGATCGCGACGGTCAAAGCCGCTGTACCGACGAGCAGGGCGCTGCCTGCCAGGGAGATGCTGATGATATTGCCGGCTTTCATTTATTTACCTCCGATACCGATAGTTTTTCCATCAAGATAGTATATCACATCTGCCGCTCTTTGGGCAGTGTCCAATCATGTGACACGCTCTATTTTTCCGCCAGATGCGCCCGAACGCGCTCGATGACCATCTGCAGCGCGACCCTGTTATGGCCGCCTTCGGGGATTATGAAGTCGGCTCTGCGCTTTGACGGTTCCACGAACTGTTCGTGCATGGGCTTTACTGTTTCGAGATACTGGGTTATGACGCTCTCCAGGCTGCGCCCGCGGTCGCAGACGTCCCGGAGGATGCGGCGCAGGATGCGCACGTCGGCGTCGGTGT
The DNA here is from genome assembly GCA_017515765.1 of Bacillota bacterium. GTDB lineage: Bacteria > Bacillota > Clostridia > Peptostreptococcales > Anaerovoracaceae > Eubacterium_B. The sequence continues at coordinate 5,927 of JAFWFF010000106.1, forward strand.
CGACGAATATCTTTATATCCATCTCGTCGCAGAGCTCGCGGCTCTCGTAGATCAGGATCCCTTCGACGATGATGACCGGCCTGGGGTAGATCGGGAAGGTCCTGTCAGTCCTGTCGTAGATGGCGAAGTCGTAGACCGGGCAGTCGACTGTCTCGCCGTTTCTGAGCTTCTTCAGGTCTGCGATCATCATGTCGGTATCAAATGCGTCGGGATGGTCGTAGTTCAGTTTGACCCGCTCCTCGTAGGTCAGGTCGTGGCGGGCTTTGTAGTAGCTGTCGTGGTGGATGACGGATACGTTGTCCCCGAAGCATTCGACCAGCTTGTCCGTGATGGTCGTCTTGCCGCTGCCGGATCCGCCGGCTATGCCTATGACGATGACGTCGCTCATGATCAAAACCTCCTCAGCAAAGCGAGATGACCTCGCCGCAGTTCATCAGTTCCGCTTCGGCACTGTCGTGTGTGACCAGGATCACAGTCTTTCCTGCCGCCGACTCGAGTATCTTCTCCGCGCAAAGCGCCTTAAGCTCACCGTCCAGTCCCTTGAACGGCTCGTCCAGCAGCAGCAGGCCGTAGTCCGCCGCGAGCGCTCTGGCGATCGCGACCCGTCTCTTCATGCCGCCCGAGTATTCGCTCAGTTTCTTGTCCGGGTCTCCGCCGAGCCCAAGTTCCGCGAGCAAAGCCTCCGCTTCTGCTCTTCCCATATCGTTACGCGCCAGCATGACGTTAGACACGGCGTCAAGTTCCTCACAGAGCCGGTCTTCCTGGAACACCATGGATATCCGGCATTTATCGGTTCCGCTGACTGAGCCCTGCAACTGTCTGCCTGCACCGGGCTCTCCGCCTGCCTTCCTGCCCGAGGCGCCGGGCTCCCCGTCCTCTGCGGGGTCGGGCTCCTCCAGACCCGCGATGAGTCTGAGGAGGGTGGTCTTGCCTGCGCCGGAAGGCGCCATTATCGCGGTCACGCTCCCGGCCGGGAAGACGTGGGTGAAGCTGTCTATCACTTTGCTGCCGCCGTAGGTCTTCGACAGGTTTTCCGCTTTGATCGCGAAGACCGCTCTTTCTACGCGGCCTCCGCGAGCCGCCGTTCCCGCGGGTTCCGGGATCCTCGCGAGCCTCCCGAAGCCCTGGTCCAGGATCAGGCGGAACACCTTCTCAGTCGCAGCGGACAGCAGTATTATCACCAGAGTCCAGGCGAAGAGATCCGGAGTTTCCAGATAGATCTTGGCCTGCTGGAGCTTTTCCCCTATCGAGCCTCTCGGTATGCCTATTACCTCTGCGGCGGTCCCCGCCTTCCACGCCATGCCTATCGCCGTCCTGCAGGCGGACGCCAGATACGGATAGAGCGCGGGGATATATACCGCGCGCCTCACGTTGCCCGGGCGCGCGCCGAAGACTTTGGTCATCTCGAGCAGTTTCGGATCGGCGCTCTCAAGGCCTGCGTACGCGTTCCCGTAGATGACGGGCATCGCGATCAGGAAGGAGATCAGGACCGACAGGCTCTTTGACGGCAGGCAGATGAGCGCGAGTATTATGAACGAAGCGACCGGCACCGACCTCATCACAGTGAGGAGAGGCGCCAGGAGTTCTCTGATCCGCTCATGCTTAAGCGCTGCAGCCGCGAGAGCGACGCCGAGGATCACCGCCAGCAGATACCCGCACGTGATCCTGAGCAGCGAAAAACCGACCGACGCCCAAAAACCGCCGCTCGGCAGAAGCTCCGCAAGGCGCATGACGACGCGGACCGGCCCGACCAGGAAGATCTCCCTGTCGAGCACCATGCTCAGTATTTCCCAGACGGCCAGCCAGAAGGCGACCGCCCATATTTTCAGCCCTGTTTTCCTGTTCATCATTGCATATAAATTGTAACATCTGCGGCCCGGGCTTTCAACAAGCGCGGGAACTTCCGCGCCGCATCGGGCGGCCGCTCCTTTGACCCCGCAGCGCGATGTGACAAGGCCAAAAAAAGCGGATCACATCGTGATCCGCGGAATAAGCGCCTCGCAACACTGCACCGCTGTGCAGCCAGTCTTCCTATTTCACATAGTAGAAGCCGTCCTCCGGCAGTGCGCCGCCGACCGAGGCCGGATCCTGCGCGTACAGCACGGAGAGATAGCCGGAGAGAGCGTCCTTCATCTCGCTGCCGTCGATGTAGACGATGTTGCACTCGGGGATGGCGAGCTTTGCCACAGCTTCGGGAACTATATCGTACGCCCCGATCAAAGCTGCCGCCGCGTCGACTTCGCCGTTCGTGAACTCGACGGACTCTTTATAGTGTCTCAGGAAATCGTCGACCGCCTCGGGATGCTCGTCGACGAAAGCCTTCCTGGCGATCAGGACCCCGGTGATCATCCTCGAGGGAGAG
>JAFWFF010000002.1 GCA_017515765.1 Bacillota bacterium
ACGTGGTCGAGTCCGCCGTAACCGATGTCGTATGCCCATCCGTCACCGCCGAAGATCCATATGGACGGCTTGATCAGCATCGACTTGTTCTCTACGACGTAAGCGGCGTCAGCATTGGTATCACAGATCTTCTCGCAAGCTTCGAGAAGAGCCTTGCCTGTCGTCTCGGCGCCTTCGGCGTCGTTCATATTCTCGACCCATGCGATCGCGGTCTCACCGAGGGTATCCGCGAGTCTTCCGACCACGGTCTTCATCTCTTCGCGGCGTGCCTTCATGGAGATGGCCATGCCGTATCCGAACTCGGCGTTATCCTCGAACAGGGAGTTGGCCCATGCGGGTCCTCTTCCCTCTTTGTTCACTGTGTACGGTGTGCTCGGCAGCGAGTTGCCCCAGATGGAGGAGCAGCCGGTCGCGTTCGCGATGTACATTCTGTCGCCGAAGAGCTGGGTGATCAGCTTGGCGTACGGAGTCTCTCCGCATCCCGGGCATGCGCCGGAGAACTCGAGGAGCGGCTGCAGGAACTGCGAACCCTTGACGGTTCCGTAGTTGACGGGCAGCACTTTCTGATCGACGTTCTCGAAGAGGTAATCGAACTTCTTCTGGGATGTCTTGAATACGGCATCGTCCACCGGGACCATCGTGAGAGCCTTCTCCTTGGCCGGGCAGACCTGGGCGCAGGAACCGCAGCCCGTGCAGTCAAGAGCGGAGAGCTCCATGGTGAAGAACTTGTCCTCGAGGCCCTTGATGCCCTTGACGGCAGCGGCGTCTCCGCCGATCGCCTCGCACTGCTCAGCGTTCACGATGAACGGTCTGATGACAGCGTGCGGACATACATAGGAGCACTGGTTGCACTGGATGCACTTGGTCTTGTCCCATACCGGAACGTCGGTCGCGATGCCGCGCTTCTCGAAAGCAGCGGTGCCGCTGGGCGACTTGCCGTCCTGGGAATCCAGGAATGCGGATACCGGGATGGAATCTCCGTCCATATGGGCATACGGATAGAGGATGTTGTTGAGGAAGTCGGTCGCGAATTTGTCGCGTCCCTTGTACTGTCCTCCCTTGACCTCTTCGGAAGCCTCAGCCCAGGAAGCCGGGATCTCGACCTTGTGGACCTTCTCGATGCCCTGGTCGACTGCCGCTATGTTCATGTTGACGATGTTCTCGCCCTTGCGGCCGTAGGTCTTCTTAATGGCGTCCTTCATATAGCCGGCAGCTTCCTCGATCGGAATGATGTTGGCCAGTTTGAAGAATGCGGCCTGGAGCACGGAGTTGGTGCGGCGGGCGCCGAGACCGATGCTCTTGGCGATCTCTACAGCGTTGCAGGTGTAGAACTGGATATTGTTCTTGGCGATGTATCTCTTCATGCTCGCCGGGAGGTGCTTGTCGAGTTCAGCGTCGTCCCAAGTGCAGTTGAGCAGGAAGATCCCGCCGGGCTTGACGTCTTCTACCATCTTGTAGAGGTGGACGTAAGCTTCGTTGTGGCAGGCTACGAAGTCAGCCTGCTTGATGTAGTAGGTCGATTTGATCGGCTTGTCGCCAAAGCGCAGGTGGGAGATCGTGACGCCGCCGGACTTCTTGGAGTCGTACTGGAAGTACGCCTGTACCTTCTTGTCGGTGTGGTCGTCGATGATCTTGACGCTGTTCTTGTTGGCTCCGACTGTTCCGTCTGCTCCGAGGCCCCAGAACTTGCAGGCCTTGGTGCCTTCCGGAGCGGTATCGGGATAGTGGGACGGAGTGATGGAAAGTCCGGTCACATCGTCGTTGATGGAGATGGTGAACTCGGGCTTCGGGCACTCGCTCGCCATGTTCTCGAATACGGCCAGGATGTCTCCGGGCTGTACGTCCTTGGAACCGAGACCGTAGCGGCCTCTGGTGTACTCGCAGGACTCGAACTTGCTTCCCTTCAGGGCAGCGACTACGTCAAGGTAGAGCGGCTCGCCTACGCTTCCGGGCTCTTTGGTCCTGTCGAGGACAGCGATCCTCTTGACGGTCTCAGGCATCACGGAGAGCAGGTATTTTGCGGAGAACGGTCTGTAGAGGTGGACCTCAACGATACCGACCTTCTTGCCGGCAGCGACCATGTGGTCGATCAGCTCTTCTGCGGCGTCGCAGACGGAACCCATGGCAAAGATCACGTCCTCGGCGTCCGGAGCGCCGTAGTAATTGAAGGGCTTGTAGTTGGTTCCGATCTTCTCGTTCACCATGTCCATGTATTTGGCGATGATGTCGGGAGTCTCGTTGTATGCAGCGTTGGAAGCCTCTCTGTGCTGGAAGTAGGATTCAGGCTGCTCGGCAGGTCCCATCAAAGCGGGGTTGGTGGGATGGAACACTCTCTTCTTGAAGGCTTTGACGGCGTCCCAGTCTACCATGGAGGCGAGCTCGTCATAGTCCCACATCTCGATCTTCTGGTTCTCGTGAGATGTACGGAAACCGTCAAAGAAGTGGAGCACGGGGAGCTTTCCGCCGATGGCGGAGAGATGCGCTACAGCCGCGAGGTCCATTACCTGCTGTACGCTGTTGGATGCCAGCATAGCGAAACCGGTCTGGCGCACTGCCATGACGTCCGCCTGATCTCCGAAGATCGACAGGGCGTGGGTAGCCAGAGCTCTAGCGGATACATGGAATACCGCAGGAGCATGCTCGCCGGCGATTTTGTACATGTTCGGGATCATCAGAAGAAGTCCCTGGGAAGCGGTGAATGTGGAGGTGTAGGAACCTGTGGCTACAGATCCGTGCACAGCACCGGAAGCGCCGCCTTCCGACTCAAGTTCGACGATCTTTACTTTTTCGCCGAAGATGTTCTTTCTGTCTTCGGCAGCCCATTCGTCCATGCTCTCAGCCATGGGCGATGAGGGAGTGATCGGATAGATAGCCGCGACTTCGGTAAACGCGTACGCTACGTGGGCCGCCGCGGTGTTTCCATCCATTGTTTTGAGTTTTCTCATCTGGTTTTTTCTCCTTCCCTTTTATCGGCACACACCCCAAAAAAGCGGGTGAATACACGCTACTTTGATAATACTCTCACGGGATTACAAAGTCAACAATTTAACAAACTTATATCCTGCCGAAATACAAGAAAAAACGGCCTTGCAGGCCGCCTTCCGAAAGCGTTGTCATCCGCCAAGAGATTCAAACAGTTTGTCCGGGTCTATCCGGTCCGTATCGTACATCCAGACGCGCCCGTCTTTGCTCGTGAACCGGACAAAGAGCCCGATGTCCCTCTCCCTCGATTTCTCGGTGATCTCGGTCCTCCAGAGCGACATGACCGCGCCGTCGGGAAATGTCAGAAAGAGCGAATCCTCCCGGTCCGGCATCTCCTTCTGGGGCTTGCCCATCCCGGCGTCCAGAAGGACAGTATAGAGGTGGCTTCCCTGGTCGTTCGTGAGCCGCCACATGAAGTCGCCGTACGGGCCCCAAGTCGCTGTAAGGCCGCCCTTCTTCCGCGCGTCGGTAAGGCTGTCTGTGAAGGCGTCCACGTATTTCCGGTAGTCGTGGCCCATTTTGATCATTTGCGCGAGCGGAAGCGTGGTTACGCAGAGGATCACGATGAACGCGATCACGCTCACCGCCAGGAGCACGTCTCTTTTGGTCTTTCTTCCCTTCGGCTTCGCCGGTCTCTCCGCCTTCATCCCATCTTACCAGAACTTCCACATCAAAAATATCACGATACCGAATATCACCGCGAACACCGCCCCAATGGCAAGTGAATACCCGATCACGTATTTGATCAAAGCCTTCCTGTCGTCGGGGTCGAGGGGCACATCGCTTCCTGCGCCCTGCCCCGGCTGTCCGGCGGGTCCGGAGGCTCCGCCTGATGCCTCGAAAGGCGCGGCTCCTCCCCTGTACGATACCGGAGAGCGGTCATAGGGCTTGCGGTCGTCTTTTTTGCCGGACTTGCGCGGGGAACCCGAATCCCTTCCGAGACCGTGCTCCGCCCGGACGTTCGGGTCGAGCGCGCCGAACCAGCTCGACAGGAGTCCCCTCTTCTCGAGGCCATCCATGCTCGCTATGGTCCTGCCGTCGTCCTCTTCAATTATGTTTTTCTTCTTGTCTTCCATCGCTTCTGAAAAACGCGCGCCCGGACATCTGCCCGGGCACGCAATACATCGCAATTATCAGTCGTACAGATGACAGTTCACGAAATGATCCGGTTCGATCTCCTTCTGGATCGGCTCGAGCTCCTTGCAGATCTCCATGCATTTGGAGCATCTGGTGTGGAATTTGCAGCCCTTCGGCGGGTTCGCCGGAGAAGGAATGGATCCTTCCAGAACTATCCTGTTCATTTTGGCCTTAGGATCCGGCATCGGCACCGCGGAGAGCAAAGCTTCCGTATACGGGTGCAGCGGGTTCCTGAAGATGTCCTTCTTATGGCCGTACTCGACCAGGTTGCCGAGGTACATGACTCCGACGTCGTCGGAGATGTGCTCTACGACGGAGAGGTCGTGGGAGATGAACAGATAGCTGAGCTGGTGCTCCTCCTGAAGTTCGTTCAGAAGGTTGATTATCTGTGCCTGGATGGATACGTCCAGAGCCGATACCGGCTCGTCGCAGACCACGAATTCCGGGTTCAGGGCAAGGGCTCTCGCTATGCAGATCCTCTGCCTCTGTCCGCCTGAGAACTCATGCGGGTACCTTTGCTTGTGGAAAGGCTGGAGTCCGCACTCGTCCATGATCTTGTCGACATAGTCGTCATACTCGTTCTTCGGGACAAGATTGTGCTCCTTCACCGCCTCGCCGATGATCTCGCCTACCGGCAGTCTCGGGGAGAGTGAGGAGAACGGATCCTGGAAGATGATCTGCATCTCGGTACGGGCGTCTCTCAGTTCCTGTTTGCTCAGGCTGTAGACTTCCCTGCCGTTGAACAAAACGTGTCCCGCGGTCTTCTCGCCGGAGAGTCTCAGGATCGTACGGCCTACCGTGGTCTTGCCGCATCCGGATTCGCCTACCAGGCCGAGGGTCGTGCCTCTCTTAAGGTTGAACGTTACTCCGTCGACAGCCTTTACATAGCCGACGACTCTGTTCATCATTCCGCCTTTGATCGGGAAGTGCTTCTTCAAGTCCTTGACCATCAGGATGTACTTCTCGTCATATACGGGAGGCGCGGAGGGGTCGTTCGCCGGCGCGTCCGGTACGTTCTCAAACTCCTGGCGCGTCTTTTCGGCCTCGAATGCGCTTTCGCGCACCTCCTGCTGCGCAGCGAGGTTCTCTACCGTCGGTTTTGCTCTTCCGGCAGCAGCGCCAAGTCCTCCTGTTACGCTCATTGCTCCTCCCCTCCTTTCTCGGTATTCTCTTCAGCGCCCTTCGCAAAATGCTGCGCGGCAGCCTGGAAGAGCGGAGAATCGGTATCCTTTACCAGATCCCTGAATTCCTCATAGTATCTGTAGCAGCTGACCTTGTGAGTGTCGGAGAGACTGATCTCACAGGGGTATTCGCCGTCGCAGCACTCGAGGCGCATCTCGCATCTGTCTTTGAAGTAGCAGTAGTTCGGCATCTCTACAGGGTTCGGGACCTTGCCCGGGATCGAGTAGAGAACGTCGACGTCCTTTCCCACGACCGGCTTGGAAGCCATGAGGCCGATGGTATACGGATGGGCCGGATGGTAGAAGATGTCTTCCGCCGTGCCCTGCTCCACTATCCTTCCGGAGTACATGACCACTACCGTGTCGGCCATCTCGGCTATAACGCCGAGGTCGTGGGTGATCAGCATGATCGCCGAGTTGATCCTGTCCTTCAGGTTTCTGAGCAAGTCGAGGATCTGCGCCTGGATGGTTACGTCGAGAGCGGTCGTAGGCTCGTCAGCGATGATGACCATCGGGTCGCAGGTAAGCGCCATGGCTATCATGACACGCTGCCTCATACCGCCGGACAGCTCGTGCGGGAACATGCTGTACACGCCTTCGCTGTTCGCGATGCCGACCATGTCGAGAGCTTCGATGCTGCGCTTTTTGACGTCTGCGTCGGAGAGGCCTTCCTTATCGTGGAGCTTGATGACCTCGTCGAGCTGGTCGCCGATCCTGAACACCGGGTTCAGGCTCGTCATCGGCTCCTGGAAGATCATGGACACCGCGTTTCCGCGTATCTTCTGCATCTCTTCCTGGGTCATCTTGCTGATCTCGTAGGCCTTGTCGCCCATGTTGAGGTGGATCTCGCCTTCCACGATCTGGCCCTGCGGCCGCTGGAGAAGCTGCATGAGCGAGAGGCTGGTCACGGACTTGCCGCAACCGGACTCTCCCACTATGCCTACCGTCGTTCCCTTCGGAACATCAAAGGTGACTCCGTCAACGCTCTTTACGGTTCCGACGTCTGTGAAGAAGTAGGTGTGGAGGTTTCTGAACTCCACCGCGTTCCTCTCATCATCCATCTTAGTCAGATACTCGGATTCGGGGACGTTCTTTCTCTTCCACTTCTTCTCGTAGGCTTTGGTTATTTTTTTGTTGTATCTGGAAATCGCTCTGGATTCCTTCGCGGACAAGTAACCGCTGGTATCTTTCTTTGCCATGTCAGACCTCCTTAGCGGTTCATCTTGGGATCGAATGCATCCCTGAGTCCGTCACCGACAAGGTTGAAGGCCAGCACGGTAGCCAGAAGAAGGACGCCGGCCGGGATCCAGATAAACCAGTAGTTGGTGAGCACGAACGTATCGTTGACGTCGTTGATTATGTTGCCCCATGACGCGAAGGGGAACTTGACTCCGAGACCGAGGAAGGACAGCGTTGCCTCCATGATGATCGTGGAGCCGAGACCCATGGTCATGCTGACTATGAGCTGAGGCATCACGTTCGGGATCAGGTGCTTGAATATCCTTCTGGAAGCCCTGATTCCGGTGGCTTCTGCGGCTACCATGAATTCCTGCTCCCTGAAGGAGAGGATCTGACCTCTGACCAGTCTGGCGATCCCTGCCCAGCCCAGGATACCCAGGATCAGCATCAGGTACAGCATTCGCACCTGCGGGTCGACCCTCAGCTGGTCCATTACTGCGCCGAGAATGATGATGATCGGCATCGAAGGTATGCAGTAGAAGATATCCACGAGACGCATGATGAGCATGTCGACCCAGCCCCCGAAGAAGCCTGAGATGCCGCCCATTATGACACCCAGGACGGTCTCCATGATGACTACTACGAAACCGATGTAGAGCGATACCCTGCCGCCGTACATGAGCCTCGTGAGCATGTCCATTCCGTTCCTGTCGGTACCGAGCCAGTGCTCTTTGCTCGGGCCTGAATAGGTATCGAACACCTTGGTGTCGACCTCCTGCATGACGGACCAGTCGCCCGTCGCAGCCTTATAGGTGAGCACGTACTCGGCCGTGAGCCCGGTGCTGTCCGTATAGACGAATTCATTGCCGCCGCTCTCGATGGCTTCTACCAGTTTCTCCTTGAAGTCCCTGGTGAGATAGATATCGGAGCTCGACGCCTGGATGCTGAATTTGCTCGCGTAGGCTATTTCCTGGCCGTTCAGCATGAGCGTCGCGTCGTCTACAGTGTATGTGTTTCCATTGAGATCAAAGCTCCCGGCTCCGTCTGCTATGGCTTTCAGCAGGCTGAACTGCAGATCGAACGGCAGAGCTTCGTTTCCTGTGCTGGAGCTCACTATATCGAGAGATGCCAGGGCGATGATCCTTCCGTCACGTGAGATCGAGTAGAAGTTCTCCCCTTCTTCTGTATAGGTATATGTCACTCCGTTCGCCTCGAATGTCGGGTTCTTCTTGTTCAGAGCCGACACGAATTTGGCTTTCGCGACCGACGGGAAATCCTCGCCTTCAGCAGTGACATATCTCAGTTCTTTGTTCTCGGTGACTGCGGCGTATCTCTTCTGCGCGCTGTCGTAGCGGTAGAAGATCTGGTCCTGCCTGTATGGCATCAGGACTCCGCCGAGATATGAGAACAGGAACATGAAGATCAGCACGACGAGTCCTGTGACCGCCACTCTGTTCCTTATGAATCTCTTCGCGACGAGTCTCCATGGCGAGAGCGTTTTGACGCGTCTGTCGTCGTTGAGAGAGTATTCTTCGTTTTCTTTAACTGTATCGTTGGTCTCCTGCACGACTGCTTCAGGGGTGATCTGGTCTTTTTCAAATTCTGCCATCATTCTCACCTCCCTAAGCTATACGCACTCTCGGGTCTACCACGGCGTAGAGGATATCCGTGATCAGGTTTCCGAGAAGCGTCAATATCGAAAGGAATACCAGATAGAACATGGAGAACGGTATATCGCCCGCCACCATGGACTGGTACGAAACGAATCCTATGCCCGGGATGGAGAACAGTGTCTCCGTGATCAAAGCGCCCGAGAACAGTCCCGGAAGCGATCCGCCGAGGATCGTTACGAGCGGGATCAGAGTGTTCCTGAAGGCGTGATGATAGATGACCTTTCTTTCCGAAAGTCCCTTTGCTCTCGCGGTCCTTATATAGTCCGCGTTCAGCACTTCGAGCATATTGGTCCTGGTATAACGCATCAGACCACCGATGCTGATGACGACCAGCGTCACGATCGGCAGGACCAGGTGATGCGCCCTGTCGAGGAATTGCCCCCACGAATCCAGGTACATATAGTTTCTGCCTATCAGGCCTCCCAGGTCAAACCATCCCAGTTTGACGCAGAAAAGCAGCTTCAGAAGTGAAGCGAAGAAGAACGTAGGCAGTGAATAACATGCCATGGCGACCACGGTGATTATATTGTCAGTCTTGCTGTACTGTTTGGTGGCCGCGACTATTCCGAGAGGAATAGCGATGATAATTTCGAAGAAAAATGAAATCAGGCCCATTATGAAGGAGATCCAGACTGCGTCCTTGAACTTCTCCGTAACGGGAACGGTCCATTTCCAGCTGTCGCCGAAATCGCCTCTTATGGCTTTTCCGCACCAGGAAAAGAAACCGAGGATGATGCCCTTATCCATGCCGTAGGTCGCCCTAAGCTGTTCCATCCACTCTTCAAAGCTCTTGGAGTTCGGCTGCATGGACTTCTGTCTAGCGACCGTCTCCAGGAATGAGGTGGGCAGGCTTCTCATAAGGACATAGATGATGAAGGTGACGAAGATCAGAATCACCACCGAAATGAGGAGCCTCTTGATGATGTACTTTCTCACTTTTTCGTACCTCTGAAATTGAGCTGCAACAGATAATAGACAAGACCGCCCCCGGGGGAGACCCGGGGAGCGGTCATTTTCCGGCGTTTAGCCGCGGTTATGAACCGTTATTAGTTCATCTCCGTATTCTCAATCTCAGCCATCCAGCCGTAGAAAGTGGTGATATCCGGTGTAACGGTATCGATGTTGACTCTCTCGGTGCTGAAGATGATGCAGTTCTGACGCTGATAGGTCGGAACTTCGCAGGCCCAGTCGATGATGGTGTCCAGGCAGGCCTTGTACATGGCCTTTCTGTAAGCCTGATCGGTGGAGGTTCTTGCGTCGAGGATCATCTCGTCAAGAGCAGGATCAGCGATCTTGTACATGTAGTTGGATCCGCCTGCCTGAGCGCCGCCGTTGGCTACGTCAGCATAGTAGATCTGATACATATCAGGATCGATGGTGGCGCCCCATGCAGCGCACCAGATCTCGCCGTCGCCCGCCTCAAGAGCAGTCCAAAGGTCGGAGGAGTTGGAGAGGTCGTTGATGATGAGGTTGATTCCGAGCTCAGCCAGGTCTTCCTTGGCCAGGGTCAGGATCATGAATGCCGGGTGATCTCCGGAACCGTCTGCCGGGATCATTGCTTCGTACTCGAGCTTCGCGCCTTCCGGAGCAGCGGTGACCTTTCCGTCAGCGACGGTGTAGCCGGCAGCCTCGAGGAATCCGAGAGCAGCAGCCTTGGCGGCGGCTGTCTTGTCATCAGCGCTCATGTCGGAGGTGTAGATGTCATTTCCGTCAACGTCTACCGAGAACGCGAGTCTGTAGTCAGAGTCGGTCGGCTGGGGGGCAGCCCAGGACGTGTTGGAGATAGGATAGTTGATGACTTCTGCGGCGTCAGCATAGTAGGAGTCGATAGCTACGTCTCTGTGTACGCTGAAGATGGTCGCGAAAGCCTTTCTGAGGTTCTTGGAAGCATCGGAGTCGGGCTGTCCGCCAACGGATACGTTGACAGAGTTGATTCCGATATAACCATAACCGAGGTTGTCTACCAGGCTGGTGGTGATGACGTCGCCGGTGAGCTCCTTGTTGCTGTTGGCATCGGAAACTGCCTTGGCGGTATCCTTGGAGAAGCTCGGGTCGGTAACGTCTACGGTTCCGGTGATAAGTCCGTTCAGCTTGTCAGCGTCGGTCATCTCACGGAACTGGACATATTTGGTCTTCGGGGCGCCCTTGAAGTAATTCTCATTGGCTTCAAAGTTTACAACGCCGTTCTCATAGCTTACGAATTTGTAGACGCCTGCGCCCATCGGCTCGGTGGTCTTGGCCCTTACGCTGGAGAGGTCGCCCTTGTCAAATCCGAACATGTTGTTGTCATAGTCATACTTGGAGGGATCGCCGTAGTAGTGGAGCGGCGTGATGTTCACTCCGAGGTTGTAGATAGCGGGAGCGTCGACCTTGGTAGCAACTATTCTCATGGAATAGTCACCTGTCTTCTGGATGCCGCTGATGTTGGCTGCGGACTCACCGGTCTCGACACCGACGGTGTACTCTTCGTATCCCGGGAATACGTCGTCAATGTTGCTTCCGGCGTTCTCGGTTCCGACGAGGTTAGCGATGTTTCCGCCATAGGCTTCCATCATGACAGCCGCGAAATCTTCAACGGTTCCGCCCTCGGGTACTGAGAATCCCCAGTTTCCGGCGCATCCGGCCACGTCGCCTTCATCGTTGTAACCGGCGGCTACGCAGTAGTCGCAGATCTCCTGAGCGATGGCAACAGCAGCAGCGTTGGCGTTGTCCCAGTAGGTCTTCTGCTGATCTTCTGTCCAGAAGTCAAAGTTGGTGTTGTCCGGGCCGGCAGCAACGATCAGGTTGCCAAGGGTGTCCATTCCGGAACGGTAAGCATCCATACCTTCGATAGGAACAGCGAACAGTGTGGAGGATCCGTCATAAGTCGGGTCGCAGAGGACATACATCGTGAAGATCACGTCGTCGATGGTGACAGGCTCTCCGTCGGAGAACGTAAGGTCGTCTCTGAGCGTGAAATCATAGAATACGGTTCCGTCCGGATTCTCTGTCATCTCGAGGTCAGCGGGTCCGTAGTAGGTGTACTCGGTGCCGTTGTACTCGGCCTTCTCGCCCTCGATACCCTTCATGATGACGTTGCCAAGTCTGTCGGTGGTGATCAGAGAGATCTGAGTCATGCTCGCGACATCCTGGTCATAAGCGGTCTCCGCGAAGAACGGGGAGAATTTGCTGCTGAAATGGGAGTATCCGACTACCATCGGAGTTTCTTCAGTGGTCTCTCCGCCTTCGGAGCCGCCACCTTCGTTCCCGCCGTTACCGCCGCATGCGGCCATGGAGAACACCATGACGAACACGAGCAGGACGGCCAGCAAAAGTTTTGCTTTTTTCATTGTTTTCGTCCTTTCTTTCGAATTCAATAATACCTTTCAAGCTATAACGTACGACTACAACATTTGACTGCCGTTTTCGGCATGTTTAACAATGCAGTTTGGGCATGCGAAAAGCGGTTTTCACAAACCCTTCACAATTCTACCACAGGCTTAGGAAAATGTCAAAACACATTTAAATCTGTTAATTAATTGGTTTTCGTCTCCCGGCACGGTTCAGGCTATTCCTGCCTGCCTTCCTGGACCTCCCTCACCCACTCCAGCTTCTGCTCGGAACGGAGCGCGGTGATCTGGAGGAGCAAAGCGTCTCCGACGCAGAACAGGAACAGTATCGAGCCCGCGAAATAGTACCCTCTTCCGTGGATGAGGAGCCATATCACCTCTCCGAGGAAAGCGACCCCGAGGACGATCATCATCGCCTTGCGGTTTGCAGGCATCTTTACGATGCTCTTCTCATGCACGAATTCCGTGATCTCGCCGTGGCCTTTGACCCACTGGGAAGTGCGGTAGATTATCACGCCTCCGAGGACCACCGACACCCCGTACGGAATTATCACGTACCAGGTGTCCATCACCCCTCCGGCCGGAAAGAGTCCCGCGACTATGAGCAGGATCTCAGTCAGCACCGAAAAGAACAGGCTTGCGCTCATCGCCCTGGCCTTGTCTCCCTTAAGCACGTAATAATCGCCGGCGTAGTGGTATTCACCGTTGGCGTCCTTTATGAAGTTTTTCAGATGGTCGCGTCTGTTCATGTCGTTTCCGGCGCCCTATTCTATGCCGGTAAGATCATATTTGTCCAGATAGTCCTTCGCGGCGAGGCAGACCTTCTTCAGCGTTCCTTCATCAAAGGGGCTCTCAAGATCCGCGTTAGCCAGGAGATCCCTGAACGTCCTGCTTCCGCCCTGTTCGGTATACTTCATGTAGTGCGCCCAGGCGTCCTTCATGTCTTTTTTGATCATGGCCCAGAACTCCAGAGCGACCGTCTGCGCGAGGCAGTAGTCGATGTAGTAGAACGGCGCGCCGTAAATGTGCAGCTGTCTCTGCCATCCCTCGCCCTCGCTGTAGACCGGTATCTCTCCGTCCAGCTTCATCCAGGGCATATAGATGCCGAGAAGCCTCTTCCACTCCGCGTGCCTTTCCGCCGGCGTGAGGTCCGGGTTTTCATAGACTATGTGCTGGAAGTGGTCGACCATCGTTCCGTAAGGGATGAATTCGATGCCGCCGGCGAGATGGCTGTAGAGATATTTGCGGGTGTCGGGTCCGAAGAAATCCTCCGCCCACTCGTCACCGAAGAATTCCATGGACATGGAGTGGACTTCGCATGCCTCCATTCCCGGCCATACATACTCCTGCGGGACTCTTTTGATGTTCATCCATTCCGCGAAAGCGTGGCCCGCCTCGTGTGTGATGACTTCCACGTCGTGCTGCGTTCCGTTGAAGTTTGCGAATATGAACGGCACTTCGTAGTCAGGGATGCCCGTGCAGTATCCGCCGGCCTGCTTGCCCTCTGTGGAGAGCAGATCCATAAGCTCATTGTCCAGCATGGTCCGGAAGAATCTGGAGGTCTCCGGGGAGAGCTCGTCGTAGAACTTCTTTCCGGCGGCGACTATGTCGTCCGGCGTCCCCTGCGGCCTCGGATTCCCGCTCCTGAACTCGAGCGCGTTGTCCGCGAAGCTCATCGGATAGGTCTTTCCGAGCCTTTCCGCCTGTTTCTCGTAGATCGACGCTGCCACGGGCACCAGGTATTTCACCACTGCTTCACGGAACTTCTCGACGTCGTTCCTGTCATAGCAGTTCCTTCCCATGCGGTCATATCCGAGAGGAACAAAGTTCTCGTAGCCGAGCATCCTGCCCATCTCGGTCCTGACCTTGACGAGTTCGTCATAGATGCGGTCGAGTTCCGGCTGATTCGCCTTATACCAGCCGCCTTCTGCCTTCCAGGCCGCAAGCCTCTCTTCGTCGTCTGCGCCGGTCTTGAACGGAGCCAGCTGAGAGAGCGTGTAAGTCCCGTCTTTAAAGGGGATCTGGGCGGAGGCGATCAGCTTGTCGTACTGAGTCGTCAGCTCATTCTCCTTCGCCATCAAAGGCATCAGTTCCGGCTTGAAGGACCTTTTCTCGATCTCGGCGTTGATGAACATCAGGTCGCCGTACTCGGCCTCGAAATCCGCGCGGAACGGAGACTCCAGCATAGCCTCTTTCCATGCCACCTGTATCTGGCTGAGAACAGGCATCGCGCCGTCCCAGAAGTCGTTCTCCGCGTCGTAGAACTCATCTCTCGTATCTATGGAATGGCGTATGGAAGCGAGCGTGGCCATCGTGGCTATATGCTGGCTCTCCTTCTCGTTCGCCAGGAAGAGTTCCTTTGCTTCCTCATAACTCGAGGCGTTTCTGAATCTCTCTGTGAGCTCGGCGTGAAGAGCTTTGACCGCTTCCATATCCGGTCTTTCGTATTTCATGTCTTTGAACTTCATGGTGGTCTCTCCTGTTTTTAAGGGGTTTTATAACGTGCAAAGTGCTTCGCCTTGCGGCGAAGCACTTTTTCACTCTTTTGGGTTGGCTTAAGCCGGGAGGACTACTCCTCTTCCATCGCCTTCAGATCGTCGGCGAAGATGAGCTTGCAGCCGGTAGCCGCCTGGATGTCTTCCTTGGTGAAGTCCGGATGGAGCTCGGTAACTACGAGTCCCTCAGGTCTTACTTCCATGACGCCCATCTCGGTGATGATAATGTTGACGACCTTCTCACCTGTGAGAGGAAGCGTGCATTTCTCAAGGATCTTGTGGTTGCCCTTCTGGGTGTGGGTCATGGCGATGATGACCTTCTTGGCTCCTACTACGAGGTCCATGGCTCCGCCCATTCCGGCGACCTTCTTACCCGGTACGATCCAGTTGGCAAGGTCTCCGTTCTCGGCTACCTGCATGGCTCCGAGTACGGTCGCGTCAAGGTGTCCGCCTCTGATGATGCCGAAGCTGGTCGCGGAATCGAAGTATTTTACTCTGGGAACTACGTTTACCCATGCTCCGCCGGAGTCGATGATATCGACGTTGATCTTGTCGAGCTCGGTGACGGTGGTGTCGAGGCCGGCAAATCCGTTCTCGGAATGTACCGTTACGACTACGTCATCGGGAATATATGCGGGAACCAGGGTCGGGATACCGATACCGAGGTTAACGACGTCTCCGTCTTTGAATTCTTTCGCTACTCTCTTAGCGATCCTTGCTTTTATATCTGCCATACCGGTTCACCCTCCACAACACTCTCAACAAGAACGCCGGCGATATCGAAGTAATCCGGATCAAGTTCGCCGATCTCGACGAGTTTCTCCGTAGCGATGATGGTGTGATCCGCGCATCCGGCCATAGGATAGTTAAAGTTCTTGGTCGCCTTGGCGCTCATGAAGTTGCCAAAACGGTCAGCCACGGAGGCTCTCAGGAAAGCATAATCCGCACGGAGAGGTCTCTCCAGGAGGAATTTCTTGCCGTCGATCTCGATGGTGATCTTCTCTCTTCCGAGTTCGTCAAGATTGGTCTCCATCGGGGTTCCGAGTCCGGTCGGGGTAAGAACTCCGCCGAGTCCGAAAGCGCCGGCTCTCAGCTTCTCAGCAAGCGTTCCCTGGGGTACCAGAGTGTAGGTCAGCGTTCCCTCGTCGAACTGCTCGTTCAGTCTGGGGTTGACGCCGACGTGGGACATGATGACGTGGTCGATCATGTGAGCGTCGAGAAGTTTGCCAATGCCTCTGGAAGTCTTGCCGGCTCCGAAAGCAGGCTGTCCCTCAGCAAAACCGCCGTCGTTGGCGATAACGGTGAGGTGCTTGACGCCCTTTCTGACCAGTGCATCGATAATGCATTCCGGTGTACCTGTTCCGAGGAATCCGCCTATCGCTAAGGTCATTCCGTCCTGAACGCCGGCCACCGCTTCATCAGCTGTGATTACTTTGTTGATAGCCATATTTCAATCACCTTTCTATAAAAGATAAATTTTACCGAAAATGATTATAACACATACGATCGCGAAATACAATTCTATGAGTCGTATTCTTCTTCATCGACTTCGAACTTTTGACCGGTGCTTCCGCCGTTGGCATTAGAAGATGAGCTCCCGTCTCTGTTCTTCTTTTTGGAGAAGGGAAACTTCCTTTCTTTCTTTTCTATCTTGCCTTCCGCGATGGCCTGCTTTTTCTCCTTGTGATGCCTGATGATGTTGTTGATGTTCCCGACCGCCAGGACCAAAAAGATCGCAAGAAGTACGAAGGTCTTTACCATATCCATAGTTCTGTTCTCCGGATCGTCAATGTAAAAGGAACGGCCCGTTTGCAGGACCGTCCCAGAAGTACAGTTTTAGAACTCTGTTTAGATCGCTCCGATTCCAAGCGCGCCTACGATGAGGAATCCTCCACAGGCTACGACTGCCATTACGATCAGAGTCAGTACGCAGTAACCCATGATATCCTTCGCGCCGAGTCCTGCAGCACCGAGTGCCGGCAGAGCCCAGAACGGCTGGATCATGTTGGTCCACTGGTCGCCCCATGCGATGGCCATACCGGTCATAGCCGGAGAAACTCCGAGCTCGAGGCCTGCAGGCATCATGATCGGGCCCTGTACTGCCCACTGTCCGCCGCCGGACGGTACGAAGAAGTTTACGATACCGGCTGCGAGGAAGGTCCAGAGCGGGAATGTGATCTGGTTGGAGATCGATACGAAGAAGTTGGAGATAACAGCAGCAAGGGATACGCCTGTAGCGCCTGCCTTGAATACCATCATCGCCTGGATTCCGGCATAGAACGGGAACTGGAGGATAACGCCTGCAGCACCGTGGGCGGCGTCGATGACCGCGTGCACGTAGCGGATCGGCGTTCCGTGGCCGATGAGTCCGAGGATCAGGAAGATGAAGTTTACGGCGTTGAGGTCAAGACCGTTGAGGCCCTTGCCGAACATTACTCCGTTGACTTCGATCTTGATGAAGAAATTGACTACGATCCATACGAGACCGGCAGCACCGATGATCCATGCAAGGAGTCTGCTGTTCTCGATCTTCTCTGCGGGGGTCACAGGAGCGGGATACTCGCGGACCTTATCCTCAAGCAGAGCGGGATCTACCACGAAGGTGTCTTCTTTCTTCGGGTGGGAGATCGCGAATACCAGAGCGGTGAGTACCACGCAGACCGCGATCATGATCAGGTTCCATGCGGAGAAGATCGTGGTGGATGTGGATACGAGCTCGGTAACAGCTCCGCCCGTGTTGGCCATACCGGTCTCGGGGTTGAGGTTGGCGGCCGTGTTCAGGGCGAGAGGAATGGAACCGGACATACCGGCATGCCAGATCGCGAATCCGGAGTAACCGGCAGCGATAAGCATACGATAGTCGACGTCCTTAAGCTGTCTTGCGACCGCACGGCCGAGGAGCGCGCCTACTACGAGGCCGAATCCCCAGTTGAGGAAGGATGCGATCGATCCGATAAGTACGACGAGCGCGACGCCCTGTGCAGGGGTCTTTGCTACCTTGGCGATAGCTTCAAGTGCTCTCTTTACGACAGGAGCCGTAGCGAAAGCGGTACCGGTAACTACGACCAGGGCCATCTGCATGGAGAATGCGAGGAGTCCCCATACGCCGCTGCCCCAGGCCATGGCGATCTGGAGCGGGGTTGCTCCTGCCGCCGGCATCGCGGCGATAAATACGATGATCGTAAGTATCACAGCGAAGATGAATGCGTCAGGCAGATATTTGTTCATGAAGTTGACGCATCCGTTGGTAAATCTTTTCATAATGTCCTCCTACCAAACGAATAATAATATAATCACACAGGGTAATAGTATTCCCTTTCAAGGGTTTTGTCAACAAAATAACAAGTATTTTGTCAACAAAATAACAATGCCGAATATTCTCACAATTCCAGTGCTCAGCGGCATGAAAAAAGGCCCCCGGAAGGGGCCTTTGATCGTCGGTCAAAGCGCTGTTTCCGCGCTATTTGAGCGGAGGTCTCTTCTGCCATCCCCTCTTGACTATCTCGGTCGCGATATAGCTCATGACGTGCTCAGCGTAGGTATGGGGGCCGAATCCCGCGTCATAGCCCAGCTCCTGAGCGAGCTCGTGAGAGATACGCGGTCCGCCGCAGCAGAGAAGGATCTTGTCCCTGATGCCCTCGGCCTCGACGAGCTCGGCCATGTTGGTCAGGTTGATGATGTGGATGTCCTTCTGCGTTACGGTCTGGGATACGAGGATAGCGTCGGCGTTGACTTCCTTCGCCTTCGCGATGAGTTCCTCGTTCGGTACCTGGGATCCCAGGTTGTAGGCTTCGACGTTTTTGAAACGCTCCAG
>JAFWFF010000107.1 GCA_017515765.1 Bacillota bacterium
CCAGCTTGCGGGCGCTGTCTGTCATCGCGGGGAGCGGATCCGCGCCGCCGTACAGTATGGCCGCGGTCCTGTCCGGAATATTGGTGTTGCAGTCGGTGAAGACCCTGATATGGTCCTGATCCTTCGCCGCCTCCGTCCTGTCGACTATCTTCTGTGCCAGGTCATAGGTCGCGGACGGGCCCATGCCTCCGATTATCCCCAAAGTTTTCATTCTTACTATTCTTTCCTTTCCGTTAAAAGTCGGCTATCCGCCTATCGTCACCGCGCAGTCCCGGCGAACCGACCAACATTAACCGCTTTGTATTATACCAAAACGCCCGCGCCGCCGCAATCCGCAGGGCTGTATGGACTGCACGGCCGCCCGAGTTGGCCCCGCGGCATGCGGTTGTTATTCGAAAAAGCGCAGTTTTAGCCCCCGCCGCCAATTTTTCGGCTTTTTTCCGCCCCGGCCGCCAAAAAACCTGCCGCCGCGCTTTTGCCGGCCGGGCAGTATGCCAAAAGCGCGATCATTTATTTGTTAAAGCGCCGAAGTTGTGGTATATTGACTATGTATACGCACCCATTAACCGAAGTTGGTATTTTTGATAGAAGAGGCAAGATAATGACAAGAGAAGAGTATTTGGAAGTTTACCGCCATTCCATGGCGCACATCCTGGCCAAGGCAGTCATCGAGATGTTCGGAGCCGAGAACGTTCAGTACGCCATCGGGCCGCAGATCGCAGACGGATTCTACTACGATTTCGTCCTTCCCAGGACCGTGACCAAAGACGATTTCCCCGCCATCGAGGAGAAGATGCGCGAGATAATGAAGCGCGGCGAGACCTGGGTCTGCAAGGAGCTGACCAAGGAAGAAGCGCTGCCGCTGTTCGCGGGCCAGAGGTTCAAGACCGAACTGATCAACGACCTGCCTGAGGACGAGAGGCTCACCGTCTACTATACGGGCGACGACTTCGTCGACCTCTGCAGAGGGCCCCACGTCGAGAACTCCAGGGAACTCCTGAACGCGGCCTTCCAGATCAAATCCGCCTCCGGCTCCTACTGGCGCGGCGACGAGAAGAACGAGCAGCTCCAGAGGATCTACGTCTATGCCTTCCCCGACAAGCAGCAGCTGAAGGATCATCTGAAGCTGATCCAGGAAGCCATGGAGCGCGACCACAAGAAGCTCGGGCCCCAGCTCGACCTCTTCATGTTCCAGCCCACCGCCCCGGGAATGCCCTACTGGCTCCCCCAGGGATGGAAGCTCTTCAACGCCCTGCTCTCCTTCTGGAGAGACATCCACGAGGAGCACGGATATCAGGAGATAAGCGGACCGGTCGTGAGCTCCAGCGAGCTCTGGAAGACCAGCGGACACTGGGATCACTATGTGAACAATATGTTCATAGTCCCGCCCGTCCACTTTGATGAATCCACCGCGTCCTTCTCCCTCGCCGACCCCGAGGACAACGAGAAGGTCTACGCCCTCAAGCCGATGAACTGCCCGAACGCCGTGCTGACCTACAAGCGCGACGTCAGAAGCTATAAGGACCTGCCGCTGAGATATTCCCAGGTCGACGTCATCCACAGGAAAGAGAAGTCCGGCGAACTGAACGGCCTGTTCAGGGTCCAGCTCTTCCGCCAGGATGACGCGCACATCCTGGTGACCGAGGATCAGATCGCGAGCGAGATCAAAGACATCATGAGCATCGCGACCGAGATCTACGGAACCCTCGGCCTGAAATACCGCGCCGAGCTCTCCACCAGGCCTGACGACTATATGGGCGACCTCGAGTCCTGGAACAAAGCCGAGGCTGACCTCAGAGCCATCCTCGACGAGGTCTACGGAGAAGGCAACTACGAGATCAACGAAGGCGACGGCGCCTTCTACGGCCCGAAGATCGACCTCCAGATGATGGACGCCCTCGGCCGCGAGTGGCAGATGGGAACCATCCAGCTCGACTTCCAGCTGCCGCTGAACTTTGATCTGAAGTACACCGACAGAGACGGCAGCCAGAAGCAGCCCGTCATGATCCACAGAGCCATCTTCGGATCCCTGGAGCGCTTCATCGGCCTGATGATAGAGAACTTCAAGGGCGCGTTCCCCTTCTGGCTCGCTCCGACCCAGGTCGCGATCGTACCGATCAAGACCGAGCACAACGAGTACGCCAAAGAGCTCGCCAGACTCCTCCGCGCCAACCGCATCCGCTATGAGGTGGACTATGAGGACAAGAACATGAACGCCAAGATCAAATACTACAAGAACTACAAGGTTCCCTACATCATCGTGGTAGGCGGTCAGGAAGCGGAGCAGCGCACGGTATCGATCAACGTCCGCGGAAGCAACAAACAGCTCAGGAACGTCCCGATCGACATCTTCCTCGACATGTGCGACACGATGAACGAGGAGCACAGCCTCGAGCTCATCAGCGAAGTCGAGTAAGCCTGCATATCTGATAATCAAAGCGGCGGCCTCACGGCCGCCGCTGTTTTAATTGTTTCAATGCACGCGGGCTCTACTCCTCTTCCTTCAGGAACGCGTAGAACTCCGCCTCGGCATCCTCGTCCTTCTCGCTCACGGTGCCGACCGGCATCGCGTAGAAGACGGTCTCCTCTTCCCCGTCAAGGCCGATCGCCTCGTTTGCAGCGCCGAAATCCACCGCGGCGATCGCGCAGCCGCCCAGCCCTATGGACGTCGCGGCGAGATAGAGGTTCTCGGTCACGTGCCCGCTGTCCATCAGCAGCGGGGTATGGGCCCATATCCCGTAGCGCCACTCCGCCCTGTAGAAAACGCAGCTGTAATAGAACACGACGTTCGCCTTTGCTCCCCAGCTCTGGCCGCTGAGCGTCCGCGAGACCAGGTCTTCGATACCGTCCGGGCAGCCCAGGAACTCGATGCTGTGCGTCAGGGGAAGATAGTGATAGAAGCCCGGCTCCAGGCCCTCCACGTTCAGGACCAAGGGATAGCACTCAAAGGGATGCCTCGCGCCGCCGCTCGGCACGGTCCTGAGCGTCGCGTAGTTCCTCCCGCGGATCGACTTGACGCCCTGGCTGCACCAGAGGAGGTAGGAGAG
>JAFWFF010000015.1 GCA_017515765.1 Bacillota bacterium
CGCTTATGCCCTCAGCAGGGTACACGTTCGTCACGACCGGCTCGCCCTTAGTTATGGTCCCGGTCTTATCCAGGCAGACAATGTCCGCTTTCCCTGTCTCCTCCAGTGACACCGCAGTCTTGAAGAGTATGCCATTCCTCGCGCCTACACCGTTTCCGACCATTATGGCGACAGGCGTCGCGAGTCCGAGAGCGCAGGGACAGCTTATCACGAGTACGGATATCCCCCTCGCGAGAGCAAATCCCGCGTCGCGGCCGACCAGGAGCCAGATAACGGTCGTCAGGATCGCTATACCGATGACGGCCGGAACGAATACTCCCGAGACCCTGTCGGCGATCTTGGCTATCGGGGCTTTGGTCGCAGCCGCGTCGCTTACCATTTTGATTATCTGCGCGAGGGTCGTGTCTTCTCCTACGCGGGTCGCGCGGCATCTGATGAAGCCCGACCGGTTGGTCGTCGCCGCCGATACGCGGTCGCCGGCGGCTTTGTCCACCGGGATCGACTCGCCCGTGAGAGCCGCTTCGTTCACGGCAGTCTCGCCGTCGATTATCACTCCGTCCACCGGGATGTTCTCGCCCGGCCTCACGACGAATACGTCTCCCACCTCTACGTCATCCACGGGTATCTCGGTCTCCTGACCGCCCCGCTCCACCACGGCTGTCTTAGGCGACAGTTTCATCAAAGACTTCAACGCGTCGGTGGTCTTGCCCTTCGACCTGGCCTCCAGCATCTTTCCGACCGTGATCAAAGTCAGGATCATCGCCGCGGACTCGAAGTAGAACTCGTTCATATAGGCCATCTCGGCTTCGAGGTCGCCGCGCACGCCGGGTCCCGTCATGGCCAGAAGCGCGTAGACGCTCCAGCAGAAGGACGCCATCGAGCCCATCGCGACCAGGGTGTCCATATTCGGCGATCTGTGGATCAGCCCTCTGAATCCGTTCACGAAGAACTTCTGGTTTATCACCATGACTACTCCTGCGAGCAGCATCTGGACGACGCCTATCGCAACGTGGTTGTGCTCGAAGAACGCCGGGAGCGGGAACCCGAACATCATATGCCCCATCGAGAAATACATGAGGACTATGAGGAAGCCTATCGACGCGATCAGGCGCTTCTTCAGGACAGGAGTCTCATGGTCCGCAAGGGCCTCGGCCTCCGCGCTGTAGTCCACGCGCTTCGCACCGGCACTGCCAGAGCCTGCCCTTGCGCCCGCCCGGCCTGCATGTCCGGAAGCCTCCTTCAGCGACGCGCCGTAGCCCGCGTCGGTCACGGCTTTTATGATATCTGCGCTCGAGGCCGTCCCCTCGACTCCCATGGAGTTCGTGAGCAGCGAAACAGAGCAGGAGTCCACTCCGGGGACTTTGCTAACTGCCTTCTCGACCCTCGCCTGGCAGGCGGCGCAGCTCATTCCTGTTACGATATACTGCTCCACACCGCTACCTCATCAGCTTCCCGAGGGTGTTCACGAGTTCTTCGACGACCTCGTCGTTACCCTCTTTGATATCGTTAAGGACGCAGGTCCTGATGTGGTTGGTGAGCAAGACCTTGTTGAAGCTATTCAGGGCAGCCGAAGCCGCAGAAGCCTGTGTAAGGATATCCGGGCAGTAGGCGCCTCGCTCGACCATAGCCTTGATGCCCCTGATCTGGCCCTCTATGCGGCTCAGCCTGTTCATCAGGTCCTTATATTCATCTTCGCCGCGCTCCTTGGTGCGGGCGCAGTGTTCACACGTCTTTTCAGTCATCGTTCTTCCTCCGGTATGCGCGGCTAACTGCCGCATCACAGATTATATACCCCCTCGGGGTATATGTCAAACAACAAAAAAAGCGGGCGCCGTGTGGGCACCCGCTCGCTTCGCTTTGCTCCTTACTGCTTCGGGGAGATCCGCTCCTCCATCTCCTTCATGAGGAAGTAGATGCAGCCTCTGACTCCGGCGCCGCTCGCTCCGGCGGGGTTGTATCCCCAGTCGGAGCCCACGTAGGCGGGCCCGGCGATGTCCAGATGCAGCCATTTGTCCTTGTACTCGTCTTTGATGAACCTGTCCAGGAAGAGGCCCGCCGTGACCGCGCCGCCCATGCTTCCGGGAGCTGAGTTCTTCACGTCCGCGATCTGCGACTCCAAGATCTTCTCGAGATGCGGGTTGAACTCAAGGATGGTATAGAGCTCGCCGCTCGTCTGGGCTTTCGTCTTGAATTCCATCTGGAGATCGTAGTTGTTTCCGATGACTCCGCTGGTATAGTCGCCCAGTCCGACCACGCAGGCGCCGGTAAGCGTCGCCATGTCGATGATGAGGTCAGGTTTTACGTGATCCTGCGCCCATGACAGGCAGTCTGCGAGGACGAGGCGTCCTTCCGCGTCGGTGTTGGTGACTTCGATAGTCACTCCGGAACGCGACACTATCACGTCATCGGGCTTGTAGCCTTTGCTTCCGACACAGTTCTCGGTCATTCCGAGCACGCTGTCGATCTCGAACGGCAGCTCGAGCTCAGCGGCGGCTTTTATGATGCCCAGCGCTGCTGCCGCTCCGCTCTTGTCGGATTTCATGGTATACATATGAGCCGTAGGCTTGAGGGAGAGTCCGCCGGAATCGTAGGTCAGGCCCTTTCCGACGAAGCAGATCCTGCCGTAGCTCTCGCCCGTCGGCACATACGAAAGGTGGATCAGCCTCGGCTCGTAGGGGCTCGCCTGGTTGACCGCGAGGAAAGCGTTCATGTTCTCGCTCTCCAGATAGGCCTTGTCATACACCTCGCAGGTCACCGTGCCGTAATAGCCGGCCATGTCCTCGGCGTCCTCAGCCATTTTGAGCGGAGTGTACTCCTGCGGTATCTCGTTTACGATGTCGCGGACGAAATTGGTCGCCCCGGCGATGATGCGTCCCTTAAGGATCGCTTCCTCGGCCGCCTCGAGCGTGATGCCCGACACACTGACCACGACGCGCTCGATATATGTCTTCTGCGGCTCGCTCTTATATTTATCAAAGCTGTAAGCGGAAAGCTCGAAGCCTTCCGCGATGGCGGAGAGCTGTTCCTCGAGCTCGCCCGGCTCGGACGCGGAGAACTTCGGCAGCCTGATGCTGTCGATCTTATGCCCCGCGAGGGCTTTGACGGTCTTGGCTATCGCGAGCCTCAGAGTCTCGGGCTTGTCGTCTTTGATGCTGACGTAGATGCGCTTGACCGTCGGAAGGTCGCAGACCGAACCCTTCTTGAAACCGCAAAGGTTCAGCGTGGAATGATCCGGCGTCATGCTTATGTCGTCGTTCAGCACGAATCTGAGTTCATAATCGCTGGAAACATCCATCGGTTCCCGGTCGATGACTTTAAATCTCATTGTTCCTCCTTTCGCGCGAAGATGCTCCGCGGACGGCCGTTCAGCGTTTCTGGTTGAAGGCCCTGAGTCCTGCGTAGTTCGCGCACTCGTCCAGTTCCTCTTCTATTCTGAGGAGCTGATTGTATTTGGCCACTCTCTCGGATCTTCCGGGAGCTCCGGTCTTGATCTGTCCGGTGTTCAGCGCTACCGCGAGATCGGCGATGGTGGTATCCTCAGTCTCGCCCGAGCGGTGCGATACGACTGTGGTGTAGCCGGCTTTTTTGGCCATCTTGATCGCTTCGATGGTCTCGGAAACGGTTCCGATCTGGTTGAGCTTGATCAGGATGGAGTTGGCGCAGCCGAGCTCTATGCCCTTGGCAAGCCTCTTGGTATTGGTAACAAAGAGGTCGTCTCCGACGAGCTGGATCCTGTCGCCGAGTTCGTCGGTCATGAGCTTCCAGCCTTCCCAGTCCTCTTCGTCGAGGCCGTCCTCGATGGAGATGATCGGGTATTTGTCAACGAGGGATTTCCAGTGCTCCACGAGGGTCGCGGAAGTGAATCTGCGTCCGCTCTTGGGCTGCAGGTATTCACCCTTCTTCTCGCCCTTCCACTCGCTCGCTGCGGCGTCCATGGCGAGGAGGAAGTCCTTGCCGGGTTCGTAGCCGGTGGCTTTGATCGCTTTGATTATGTAGTCGAGAGTCTCCTCATCGCTGGAGAGGTTCGGGGCATAGCCGCCCTCGTCGCCGACGCCCGTCGAGAAACCTTCGGACTTCAGGATGCTTCCGAGCTTGTGATATACCTCGGCGCACATTCTGAGAGCTTCTCTGAATGTGGGAGCGCCGACCGGCATGATCATGAATTCCTGGGTGTCGACCGTGTTGCCGGCGTGCGCGCCGCCGTTCAGGATGTTCATCATGGGTACCGGGAGAGTCGTGGAACCGATGCCGCCGATGAATCTGAACAGGGAGAGCCCCAGTGATTCCGCGGCAGCTATCGCGCAGGCGATGGAGACCGCCAGGATCGCGTTGGCTCCGAACTTGGATTTATCCTCGGTGCCGTCTTCCTGTATCATAGCTCTGTCGATCGCGTAGATGTCAGACGCGTCCATCCCGCAGAGCAGTTCGTCTATCTCGTTGTTCACATAGTCGACGGCCTTCAGGACGCCCTTGCCGCCGTAGCGGGACTTGTCCCCGTCCCTCAGCTCCAGAGCCTCGAATTCGCCGGTGGACGCTCCGCTCGGAGCAGTTCCTCTTCCGACGGTACCGTCCTCAAGATACACTTCCGCTTCCACCGTGGGATTGCCGCGGGAGTCCATGATCTCTCTTCCTATAACCTGCACGATCTCAAGATAAGGCATAATTCTTTCCTTTCCCCGTAACGGTCTCTTCTGCAGCGCGCGCAGCGCGTAAAAACGAATATCAACTGTTTTATTATAGCATCTTTCCCGCCGCGCTTCAATCAAATGCGAGGCATCAAAAAGCCGCGCCGGAAAAGCGCATCTTCAGCATGTCCGGAGCCGTTCAGCGTGCTGAAATCAGCGCTCCGAGGCCGTATGAGGCAATGTTCAGGATCAAAGAGAGGATAAGAGTGGCGGTCTCCCTGCCGGGCTGACCCGCCGCGCGGGCGAAGATGAGACGGCCGGTATCGAGCATATCCGGTCTGGAAAAGTACAGCCTCCACTCCGAGATGAGGACGGCGATCTCGATTGGGATGGCAGCGAACGCTGCCGCTTTGCTCCCCGCTGTGAAGCTGACTGCGAAAAAGAACAGGACGGCCGCGGGGTTGGTCATAAGGTTGGCCAGAAAGACGAGCAGCATCCCCTTGCGGTTCCTGACTCCGAGGATCAGGGCAAGAGTAAGCTCGATCGCTTCCGTGAGCAGAAATGACTTTGCCAGACCGGCAAGGACGGTCATTATCAAAAGCTTTGACGCGGCGTCACTCATGGTCCCGCTTCCCCCTGAGAGGCGCTATCCCTCCGAGGATCGCGGCGAGCGACAGCGCTGTGAGAACGATAAGAAGCCACGAGGGCGGCGATACAAGAGACGCCGGCATACCGATCGTCGACGGGACCGTTCCTATGAACAGGGCGAACGTGGTGATCCCGAAAGCCGTCCCGTACAGTTCCCTTCCCATCATCCGCGCCAGAGCCGTGAGGGTGATAGGCATGGTCATATTGAAAAGGAACACGCCGATGATGCCGCAGGCTGCGGACGACGGAGCGAACAAAAACAGCACCGCTGCGAGAGCGAGGCTCACCGCCGAGCTTTTGCCCCAGCCGATGCGGTCGCCTACCACCCCGCCTGCCATCTTGCCGCATACTACGCCTATGGTGAACAGAAGCCCGGGCAGAAGAGCCGCCTTCCAGCCCCATGCCATGAGGTAGCCGCAGTAGGACCTGAAGAGCACGGTCAGGAACAGAAGAGCTCCGCAGACCGCAGCGGTCCTTGCGGGAACGTCCGCCTGCCCATCTTCCAAATGCCCGCCTTCCTGCTCTTCGCTTCTGCCGAGCGAGGCTATGGCGTACGCGCACATCATCATGAGCACGACTCCGGCTGCGGTACCGACCGCCGAAACGCCGGGAAGGCCCGCGAGCTTTCTCGCGAGATACACTCCGAAGGCCCCGGTCGCCACGAATATCCCTGGCCTCTCCGCCCTGCCGCCGCTCTGGTTAAGGGTGTCGACCCCGCCGCCAACGTGGAAGCAGGAGTTCCCTATGCCCGCGACGATCCCGGTCAGCACCGGCGCCTGGGTGAACCGCGCTATCAAAAAAGCCAGTGACACGAGCGCGCATCCGAACGCTGCCAGTTCACGAGGCTTTTTGCTGACGTCGCAGATCGCTCCCACGGGGAGCTGCACAGCGAACGCGAAGAAATTGTAGGTAAGGACGCAGAGCGCCCAGGGCGCTTTGTTCAGGCTCTGCGGAAAGGCGATAGCGGACATCAGAAAGATGCAGGCAAGGTCCACCGCGAAATGCGCCGCGCTGAACACGAGAAGCCTGCGGTCAGGGGAAGCCTGGCCGGCCGCTATCGGGCGGGCTTCGGAGCCCGCGTTCTTTGGCAGGGGACTTAGGGGAAACATACTCCTCTATTTCTTCCTGCGCTTTATGATTACCGCGGCAACTACCGCGACGACAATAAGCGCCGCGATCACGATCACGGGCATATACTGGCCGATGATCTCAGCAGGGCCTGGCGGAAGAGCGTCGATCAGTCTCGTTCCAATGATGCTCATTATTTCTTCCTCCTTTTGATGATGACGATCGCTATCGCAGCGGCCACGACAAGGGCGATGATCACCGGGACCGCGAAGCTTCCCGCCTTCTCAACGGGGTCGTCTGGAAGTACGTCCGCGAAGCAGAACTGCGGGACGAAGGCAGCCGCAAGGAACAGGGCGCAGGCTGCGGTTCTTTTCAGGTGTCTCATCATCTCTTCCTCCTTGTGAGCAGGACGATCAGCGCAATGACTACGGGTATGGCAATGATCACCGCGGCTGCAGCGATCACCGCTATGAGCGATACCGAAGAGCGGCCCGGTACGATGCTGATATCGGTATGTTTATGGAGCTTTGTCTTCTCGCTGTTGCCCTGGTTTCCCTGGCCTCCCCAGCCCGGATCGAAATAGTCGGTCTCCTCGGTGTCGGTCTTTCTGACCCAGCCCATTTGGCCGTCATAGAGGATGAATGACCAAAGCTCTCCCGC
>JAFWFF010000108.1 GCA_017515765.1 Bacillota bacterium
CGGGGCCTTCGAGGCATACAGGGACGCCAGGGACTCCGGATGCTGCGAGATCGTCGGTATCCACAGCCACATTGGCTCGCAGATAGAGAACAGGGACTGCTACCGCCTTGCTGCGGAGAAGATCATGGACTTCTGCGGCAGGCTGAAGGCGGAGCTGGGGATAGACCTGAAGACGGTGAATATGGGCGGCGGTTACGCGATACCCTTCGAGTATCTGGATGACTACGACACGGTATCGTCCTTCGCCGGGACCATCGCGGAGATAGTGGATGCCAAGGTCCGGCAGTACGGGCTGGAGGAGCCGGAGCTTTTGATCGAGCCGGGCGGATCGGTCGTCGGAACGTCGGCAGTCGCTCTCTTCCGTGTCGGGACGGTCAAAGAGAAGGAGAACGTCACGCTTGCCGCGATCGACGCGGGAGGCGACGCGCTCCTGAGGGCGACCCAGGGCTGGTATACGTACAGGGTCATCTGCGCGAACAAAGCCGCGGAGCCCGCAGAAAAGCTGTACAACATCGTCGGGCCGCTCTGCTACGAGGGCGACGTGCCCGCCCGCGGCCGCATGATGCCGGAGCTTGAGGAGGGCGATATCCTTGCCTTTATCGACGCAGGCGCGTATACGGCCACGCTTTTCAACAACTATAACGGGAGGCCTAATCCCGCGGTCATAATGCTGACGTCTTCCGGCGACGTGAAGGTCATTAAGGAAAGGCAGACTTTCCGCGACCTGGTGAGGGGCGAGCACTTCTGACGCCCTGCGCCGCAGTTGGGCGAATAGTGTGAATATTTATTGACCTTTAACGTGCTAAAGGGTATAATACAAACTGTCAAGTATCGACACTTTGTGCCGAAGAAGCGAGGGAAGCTATGGCGCTGGACATTGGCAGCATAGAACTGCTGAAGGACAAAGTATATAACGTGCTGAAATCCGAGATCGTTTTCGGCAGGTTCAAACCCGGCGACAACATCAACATCATCGAGATCGCCGCGGAGATGAACATCAGCACCGCTCCCGTCAGGGAGGCTCTTAACATGCTCCAGAAAGACGGGCTTGTGAGCCTCGTGCCCCACAAGAGGCCGGTCGTCACCGGCGTGGACAGCTCTGACTGGGAAGTCAGCATGGAGCTCCGCAAGATGCTTGAACCCTATGCCGCGCGCGTAAGCTGCGGCAAGATCCCCGCGTCCGCGATAGATGAGGTCCGCAAGAAACTGAACGCTGTCCTGGACGACGGCACCGACGTAACCCTGTACATGAGCTCGGACCTCGCGCTCCACGAGCTCCTGTATAAATACAGCGGGTCGGCTTTGATCACGGAGATCCTCAATTCACTGAAGATGTACACCACCAGGATCAGGTACTCCGTCGAGAAGTCCGTGGAAGACGAGCCGGAGAGCCTGCGCGCCATCATCAAAAAATCCACCGAGGAGCACCTCGAGATCCTTAACGCGCTTGAGGCGGAGGATCCCGACCTTGCCGAAGAGCGGGTAAGGCTCCACATCCAGAACTATATGGGCAGGAACAAGGACGCCGAGAAAAAGACGATAGCGTAGTTTTCGGCTGGCCGGTCTGCAAGATAAAGAGAAAGGAAATCTGGTCGAAGAATGGATAAGATCCTGGTCTGTGCACCGAATTACAGTGAGTACAAGAACAGAGACGTAGTAGAGAAGATACTTGATTGTTTTCGCGGAAGAGAGAACGTGGTCCTCGCCAGCTGGGAGGGCGACGAGAATCACAACCGTTTCAGCCCGAGCATAATGGGCGAGCCGGACGCGGTAAGGGACGCGATGCTGGATTCCATGAGGGTCGCGACCGAGCTCATAGACATGAATAAGCATAAAGGTCAGCACCCGCGCATGGGAGCGACCGACATAATCCCCTTCACACCCCTC
The DNA here is from genome assembly GCA_017515765.1 of Bacillota bacterium. Lineage (GTDB taxonomy): Bacteria > Bacillota > Clostridia > Peptostreptococcales > Anaerovoracaceae > Eubacterium_B. The sequence continues at coordinate 1,888 of JAFWFF010000108.1, forward strand.
AAGAACATAACTCTGGAGGAGTGTTGCGAGACCGCCCGCCAGCTCGGCGAGATGGCTGCAGAACAGCTGAACATCCCGATCTTCATGTACGCGGACACCGCGACTGCGCCTGACCGCGTGAAGCTCGCCAACATCCGCAAGGGAGAGTACGAAGGTCTTGCCGAGAAGCTGAAAGATCCGCACTGGAAGCCGGACTACGGCCCGGCCGCCCCGCATCCGACGGCAGGCGCCACGGCGATCTGCGCGCGCGGGATCCATCTGGTGCCGATAAACGTGGTCTTGAACACTACGGATCTTTCCATAGCCAAAGCGATCGCCAAGAAGGTGCGCTACAGCAGCGGCGGCTACAGGAGCGTGGAGGCGATCGGAGTCGATATGCCCAACCGCGGACAGGTGTCCGTATCGATGGACATATTCGACTTCAAACAGACGTCCCCGGCGACCGTGGTGGAAACGGTGCGCGCCCTGGCAGCGACCTACGGAGTCACGGTCGGAAGCGTGCAGATCGGACTGGTCCCGATGGAGATTATCCTCTCCGTCGTCCAGGATCTGTGGCATCTGGAGTATCTGGATGACACACCGTTTACCAAGGAAATGATATTTGAGTCGTTCCTTGTATAGAACGGCTAAGCGTAAACAGCCTTATCGGAGGAGAAACAATGTACGGAATTACAGGC
>JAFWFF010000109.1 GCA_017515765.1 Bacillota bacterium
CAAAGGCAGGGGTGCCAAGATCGAGGAGACCGACGACGTTGCGGCAGCCCTCGCAAAATCCGATTTCGTATACGTCACCAGAGTGCAGCGCGAGCGCTTCCCGGACGAGGATTCCTACAACAAGGTAAAGGGCAGCTATATCCTCGACAACGCCCTTCTTAAGAAAGCCAAGGACGGAATAATCATCCTCCATCCCCTCCCCAGAGTCGATGAGATCGCGCTTGAAGTCGACGATTATCCCGGCGCGGCATACTTCCGCCAGGCACATAACGGAATGTACCTCCGCATGGCTCTTCTGGGCCTCATCACAGGAAGCATCTGAAGATGATAAACAAAGGCGCCTGCCCTCCGGCAGCCGCCTTTTTGTTTATCCGCATGCTTATTCAAGTCCGGCTCTTATTCGGTGATCTTTACGCGTTTCCCTGCTTTGGCCAGGTCGCCCAGCATCTTCTTAAGCGAAGATATGTACGGGCGCATGTGTTCCGGAAGCAGGTCTTCGTTGGTCAGGACTATCTCGGTCTCACCCTGCCTCTCAGCGAGACAGTCGTGCAGCGCGTCCAGATTCCTTCCGTAATAAGGAGGAAGATCGAGATGCAGCTGAAAGATCTTGTGAAGCACTGCCCTGCTGGTTATCCCGGAAAGGTCTATCGTCAGTTTCATGTTTTCCTCCTCCCCCGTCATTCTTCTCCCCATATAAGTTCAAACGTCTTATAGTGGTCTTTGCTGTAGTAGATAAGCCCGTCGTTTGAATAGATCAGCCGCCGGGAGCCGCGGTTCTTGTAGTCGAGCGTATCTATGTCGCACTCGTAGTACGTCCTGCCTTTTTTGGTCGGGAGTGCCTTTTCATAGTTTCCGTATCTGTCCCCTCCGATGCAGTATCCCGGAGCGACTTTCTCCACCGAGCCGCCCTCCCAGCCGAGAGCTTCCGCCTCGTCTTTGGTCAGGTAGTTTTCCGGAAGATGCCCGAAGAGTATCAGATAAGCGGCCACCTCGTATTTCCCGTCATAGTGGCCGTCTTCCGTCACCTCGACCCCGGGGAACGGCGATTCGATCTCGGTCGGTGAAGGTTCGGGATCAGGCGCGGGAGCGGGAGTCGGTTCCGGCTTCGGGCGCCTGATGCAGCCCGAAAGCGCCGCCAGCGCGACTATAAACGCGAGGAGCAGTATTACTATTCTTTTGAAAACAGTTCTTTTCATATCTTTGATCCGTTGATTCAGCCGATGCCGATCTGGCATGACGCCATGGTAACGAGCGCAGCGTCGTGCTTCTCAGGCGTAACTCCCGCGCAGCAGAGCGGGTCGACGCTGATGGGGACCTCGGGCATCCTTGCCTTCAGCAGCAAAGCGTTCGATACCACGCAGATATCGGTGCAGAGCCCGACGAGTTCTATGCTTATCTCCTCTTTCTCCGCGATGCCCGCGATGATTTCGGCGAGCTCTGTCGAGCCGAACGTCGGCTTATCCACGATGCGCGCGCCGGTGAGGAGTTCGGCGATCTCCGGCCTTATCTCCCAGCCGTGAGTACCTTTGATGCAGTGCTCGACCGGAAGGTTCCGCCCCTCCTGGGTATTCAGGTAACCCGGGCCATGGGTGTCGCGGGTAGCGAACACATCCTCCGACGGATATGTCTTTATCTTCTCCGCGACGTTCCCGACTATCGCCTGTGCCTCGGGAGTCCCGAGCGAACCGTCTATGAAGTCGTTCTGCATATCAACGACAATAAGAAGCTTTCTCATATTCATATCCTCCGCTCTCGATTATACCACAGCTTCGGCAAACAAAAAGCCCCCGTGCGGGGGCTTTGATCGCTGTTGTCCGGACGCGGCTCAGAGTCACGCTTCCGCTCTCACGAGGTTGATGCGGTTCTGGCTGTCGATCTCGTAGACCTTTACCATGACGGTATCGCCTACTTCCATTACGTCCTCTACCTTCTCGACGCGGCCCTTGGCCATCTTGGAGATGTGGAGGAGTCCTTCCTTTCCGGGCAGGACTTCGATGAAAGCGCCGAAGTTCATGATGCGGGTGACTTTGCCTTCGTAAACGGCTCCGACCTCGACGTCCTTCGTCAGGCGCTCGATCTCTGCCTTGGCGGCCTCAGCGCTCTCGAGATCCGCGCTGTAGATCATGATGAGTCCGGTATCGTCGATGTCGATCTTGGCTCCGGTCTCGGCGATGATCCTGTTGATGGTCTCTCCGCCCTTGCCGATGACTATCCTGATCTTATCGGGATCGATGTTCATGGAGATGCTTCTCGGAGCGTATTTGGAGAGCTCTTTCCTGGGCTCGGGGATCTCCTCGAGCATCACGCTCATGATGTGCATCCTGCCTTCCTTTGCCTGGGTCAGGGCCTGCTGCAGGATCTCTCTGGAGAGGCCGTGGACCTTGATGTCCATCTGAAGAGCGGTAACGCCGATCTCGGTTCCGGTGACCTTGAAGTCCATGTCGCCGAGGAAGTCTTCCATGCCCTGGATGTCGGAGAGAATGGCCATCTTGCTGGAACCGTCCTCTTCCACTCTCTCGATGAGTCCCATCGCGATGCCCGCTACAGGTCTCTTGATCGGAACGCCGGCGTCCATGAGGGCCAGGCAGGATCCGCATGTGGAAGCCATGGAGCTGGAACCGTTGGAGGACATGACCTCAGACACCACTCTGATGGCATAGGGGAATTCCTCTTCGCTCGGGAGCACGGGGAGCAAAGCTCTCTCAGCGAGCGCTCCGTGGCCGATCTCTCTGCGGCTGGCGCTTCTGGGGGCCTTGGCTTCTCCGGTGCAGTATCCCGGGAAGTTGTAGTGATGCATATATCTCTTCTCGGTCTGCTCGGTGATGCCGTCAATGGTCTGGGCTTCGCTGAGCGGGGCGAGCGTGCATGCACTGAGCACCTGGGTCTGGCCTCTCTTGAAGAGTCCGGTACCGTGTACTCTCGGGAGCACTCCGGTCTCGCACCATACGGGTCTGATCTCGTTCAGCTTGCGGTTATCCGGCCTTACGCCCTCGTCGAGGATCCTTCTGCGGACGTTCTCTTTCTTGATGTTGTACATGATCGCGGAGATGTCTGCCAGGTTGTCGGGATACTCCTCGGCAAAATGAGCCTGGACGTCTTTCTCGACGGCTTCCATGTTCGCGAGCCTCTCCTGCTTCTCGACGGTGTAGATAGCGTCGATCATCTTCTGCTCGCCGTAAGCCTTGACAGCCTCTTCGAGTCCCTCGGGGAGCTCCTTGACTTCGATTACCTGCTTCTCCTTGCCGACTTCAGCGACCACTTCCTCGATGAAAGCGACGATCTTTTTGATCTCTTCGTGACCAAAGAGGATGGCGTCGAGCATTTCTTCCTCGGGGACTTCCTGAGCGCCGGCTTCTACCATCATGATGGCTTCCTTGGTGCCGGCGACGGTGAGGTTGATGTCGGATACCGCTCTCTGCTCGAGAGTCGGGTTGATCACCAGGCGTCCCTCTACGCGGCCGACTCTTACGGAACCGGTCGGGCCGTCCCAGGGGATGTCGGATGTTGCAAGAGCAACAGAGGATCCGATCATCGCCATGATGTCAGTCTCGCAGTCGAGATCGACGCTCATGACAGTAGCAACGACTACGATATCATGATGATATGTCTTGGGGAAAAGAGGTCTAAGCGGTCTGTCCATGAGCCTGGAGCTCAGAGTGGCCTTCTCGCTGGGTCTTCCCTCTCTCTTGATGAAGCCGCCGGGTATCTTCCCGAAGGCATACATTTTCTCTTCATATTCGCATGTCAGGGGCAGGAAATCCACGTCCTGTCTTGCTTCCTTGGAGGCACAGGCGGTGACGTTGACCACGGAATCCCCGTATCTCACCATGCACTGTCCGTTGGCCTGCTCGGCCACGTTTCCGATCTCGAGCTGCAGGAGCCTGCC
>JAFWFF010000110.1 GCA_017515765.1 Bacillota bacterium
CTTCTCCGGAAAGGACCCGACAAAAGTAGACCGCTCCGCATGCTACGCGGCCAGATACGCCGCTAAGAACGTTGTCGCTTCCGGCCTCGCGAAGAAATGCGAGATCCAGCTCGCCTACGCGATAGGAGTGGCGAAGCCCGTATCCATCATGGTCGACACCTTCGGCACCGGAAAACTTCCGGATGACAGGATCGCAGAGATAGTGGACGAGGTCTTCGATTTCCGCCCGGCGGCGATAATCAGGGATCTCGACCTGAGAAGGCCGATCTACAGGCAGACCGCGGCTTACGGACACTTCGGCAGGACCGACGTGGACCTTCCCTGGGAGCACCTGGACAAGGTCTCCGCGATCAAAGAGGCTGCAGGCCTGTAGGCGGGCAGATGGCTTTTCCGGACGCGGAAAGGATATGAGTGAAAGGGCACGGCGCGCCGTGCCCTTTTTGGTCTCCGGAGAGCCCCCGCGGGTATTGCGCGGAAAAACGAATTGGAGTATGATTAAATATTATATTACTATTGTAGGCCGTTAACGCGGCCCGCACGCGAAGGAGTACATCAGATGGGCGTTAAAGTATGCAAATTCGGCGGTTCTTCGGTAGCCGACCTGATCCAGCTGAAGAAGACGAAAGAGATAATAGGATCCGACCCGGAACGCAGGTATATAGTCGTCTCCGCGCCGGGACGCAGATTCGAGGAGGACATCAAGATCACAGACGTCCTCTACCTCTGCCATTCACACAGGGAGCACAAGCTTCCCTACGACCAGCTGCTGCAGGTTATCTTTGACAGATATATGGCGACAGCGGCCAATCTCGGCCTGCGCCTGGACCTCGCGTCCGAGTACGACGTGATCAGAGAGAAGATGAGAGAGGGCTGCTCCGCGGACTATATAGCGAGCCGCGGCGAGTACCTGAACGCTTTGATCATCGCGGCATATCTGGGGTATGACTTCGTGGACGCCGCGGGGCTCGTGCTCTTCAACTCCAAGGGAAGGCTCATGGAGGAGGAGACCAACGAAGCCATAAGCGCCGAGCTCGCGAAGCATGAGAGAGCCGTGATACCCGGCTTCTACGGCACATACGCCGAGAACGGGGAGGTCAAGACCTTCTCCAGAGGAGGCTCCGACATCACCGGCTCCATAGTGGCTAGGGCCATTGGCGCGGACGTGTATGAGAACTGGACCGACGTATCCGGCTTCCTCATGGCTGATCCTCGCATAGTCAAGGATCCGAAGCCGATCCAGAAGATCTCCTACAAGGAGCTCCGCGAGCTGTCATATATGGGCGCGTCCGTGCTTCACGAGGACGCGATCTATCCGGCGCGCGTTGCCAATATACCGATCAACATCAAAAACACCAACGCCCCCGAGGATCCCGGCACAGTGATCACCGCGGAGCACGAGGAAGGCCCGGACGATTCCATCATCACCGGTATCGCTGGAAAGAAGGGCTTTACGGTCATCGCGATCTACAAGAACATGATGAGTTCCGAAAGGGGATTCGTCCGCAGGATACTGGGGATACTCGACGACTTCAACTGCAATTTCGAGCACATCCCCTGCGGAGTGGACACGGTGTCCGTAGTAGTGTCGACGAGCGACATAGACGGAAGGCTGGATGAGATCCTCGACGCGTTCGAGAAGCGCCTTGAGCCGGACGAGATGGAAGTCTTCGAGGATATGGCTTTGATCGCTACCGTAGGATGCGGCATGAACCGGAGAAAGGGCGTTTCCGCGAAACTCTTCGGAGCCCTCGCGGACGCGGAAGTCAATATGAGGATGATCGAGCAGGGATCGAGCGAGATCAACATTATCGTCGGAGTGGAAGGCAAGGACTTCGGGACCGCCGTGAGGGCGATCTACGACGCTTTTGCCTGATGAGCTTGAGCAGCAGGAAGGGCAGATCATTATGAGGATCGCTATTATAGGCGTCGGAAAGCTGGGAGTTAAGCTCTGCGACGCTCTGGCAGGCGGCGATTACGAGATAACGCTGGTCGATACCAACGCAGGGCTTCTGGAGAAGGTGTCCCAGCAGTATGACGTGATGACCGTGAACGAGGACGGAAGAGACGTCGACGTACTGAGCGAGATCGGTATCGGCGATTACGACTATGCCATAGTCTCCACCGGCGACGACGAGATCAATATGACCGTCGCGAGATTCGCCAAGGAACTCGGCTGCAAGCGCGTGATCGCCAGGGTAAGGGAACCCGAATACATGAGGCATTTCGACTTCATAAGGCGCACGATGGGCATCGACCACCTGGTCAACCCGGACTTTGCCATAACCCTGGAGATCTATAAATACCTGGTCGAGAAATACACCCTGAGCAACGGAGTGTTCACAAGCGGCGGGATCGCTTTGATCGAGTTCCCGGTGAGCAGGAAACCCGAGCTGATCGGGCTGTCGATGCCTGAGGTGAAGAGCAGGATGCCGAACGCCCTGGTCGCGGCCGTATCCAGGAACGGAAAGGTCGTCATCCCTCACGGGCACGACGTCATCAAAGAGGGCGACTACATCTACATGGTGGGCGAGAAGGAAGAGATGCTCACCCTGAACAAGAAGGTCCACGTAAAGGGGAAATACACGGATCTGCGCAAGGTCATGATAATCGGCGGCGGAAAGACCGGCTATTATCTGGCCCAGAGGCTGGCTGACTACGGCGCTTCCGTCAAGCTGATCGAGCAGAGCAAAGAGCGCTGCCAGTACCTCTCCACCCGCATTAAGAACGTAATGATCCTCTGCGGCGACGGAACGGACATCGAGTTCCTCGAAGAGGAGAACATAGATGAGATGGACGCCTTTGTCGCGGTGACGGGCTTTGACGAGCAGAACCTCCTGCTCGCGCTGACCGCCAAACAGCGCGGCATGAAGGACGTCATCTCCAAGGTCAGCCGGGAAGGTTATCTGGCCCTCCTGCAGAACCTCGGAGTGGATATGGTGCTGAACCCGCTCGACATCACGGCGGGCAATATCTTCAGCCTCATCCAGGGCGAAAAGAGAGTGGTATCCTCCATACTGGTCCAGGGCCAGGCGGAGATAGTCGAGATCGTTGCGCACAGGGGCATGAACACGATAGGGAAGCCTCTCGCGGAACTGGATCTTCCGAGGGGGCTCCTGATGGCCGCGATCTACCGCGGCGGAGAAGTCATCATCCCCGGAGGAAAAACGACCATAGAAGAGAACGACAGAGTTCTGATATTCAGCCTCCTCACGGAGATCCCGGAGCTGGAGAAACTGCTTAAGAAGAAATGACCATCAACGTAAACTACCATTCTGTGACCCGTATGCTGGGCGTCCTTTTCATGGTGCTCGGGATATCGTTCGTTCCGACTATAGTAGTCGGACTGATCTACGGGGAAAAAAGGGAGACTCTGTGCTTCCTCGCCACGATGGTGCCCTGCCTGCTGGCAGGGCTCGTTTTGATGAAGATCTTCAGCCCGACCGGCCTAAAGATGAAGGCGAGGGAGGGCTATCTGATAGTTACTCTGAGCTGGCTCGTGAGCGCGGCTGTCGGCGCGGTGCCCATGGTGCTCACCGGCGCCATGCCAAACGCCGCGGACGCGTTCTTCGAGATCTGCTCGGGATTCTCCACCACCGGGGCTTCGGTGCTTCACGACATAGAAGGGACCGCGAAATGCGTGCTCTTCTGGAGGTCCTTCACCCACTGGCTGGGAGGCATGGGGATAATCGTGTTCGCTACGGCTTTGCTCCCGTCCATAGGGATCGGAGGCCAGATAGTTGCGAGCGCGGAGACCCCGGGACCGACGCTGAGCAAGCTCACCGCCCATTTCGCGGACACTGCGAAAGACCTCTACAAACTCTATCTGGCGTTCACCGCTGCAGAGACCATACTTCTGACGGCGGGCGGCATGAGCCTTTACGACGCTTTGATCCATACGTTCGGGACTGTCGGGACCGGGGGCTTCTCCAGCCACAGCGAGAGCGTGGGGTACTTCACCAGTCCGTATATCCAGTGGGTGATAATAATATTCATGCTGATGTGCGGCGTGAACTTCAACCTGTACTTCCTGATCCCCCGGAAGAAGATCAAAGAATTCTTTGCAGACAATGAGCTCCGTGCCTACCTCGCCCTGATAGGAGTAACGTCGCTCGGAACGGTCATCCTGCTGATGGTCTCCGGAGGGTATTCGGACGCCGCCAAGGCTGTAAGAGACGCGGTCTTCCAGATGGTCTCGATCATCACCACCACGGGGTACGTGACCGCGGACTACGATATCTGGCCGACTTTCTGCAAGATCTGCGTCCTTATCCTGACCATAACCGGAGCGTGTTCTTCATCGACCGGCGGCGGCCTCAAGGTCGTGCGTGCCCTGGTCGCGGCCAAATACGTGAGGCGCGGCTTCTTCCTTAAGATGCATCCGAACAGGGTGGTAAACGTGACGCTGAACGGCAAAGCAGTGAGCCCGGACGTAGTGACCAACATAGTCTATTCGGTCTTCCTTTTCGCTGCCACCTGGTTCATCGGAGCCTTCCTGGTATCGTTTGACGGATTTGACATAGTGACCAATTTCAGCGCGTCGCTGACTTGCATAAGCAACGTGGGACCCGGATTCTCGATGGTCGGGCCGACCATGAATTTTGAAGCGTTTTCGGATTTCTCGACCGTGGTGCTCGCCATACTGATGATAGCGGGCAGGCTGGAGCTCTTCACCTTCGTGATGATGCTCTCGCCGAGGTTCTGGAACAGCAACAGGGCCTGAGTGTGAGGTGGATATGACTTTCAATCACAAACTGATAGTCAGAACAGTATCCGTGATCCTTCTGATAGAGGGCTTGTTCATGCTGCCTTCTTTGATCCTGGCGTGGCACGACGGGGCTGTCCAGACGTTCAGGGGGTTCCTCTGGTCCTTCCTCGCAGTGGAAGCCGCAGGCATCATCAGCTATGTCTCGACCCAGAGATATAAGGTCAAGATGAAGATCCGCGAGAGCTATTACGTGGTGATAGTCAGCTGGCTCACCGTTATAGCGGTCGGGTTCCTCCCGTATTTCCTCTCGGGAAGCGGGTATTCGGTGATCGATTCACTGTTCGAATCCGTCGCCTC
>JAFWFF010000111.1 GCA_017515765.1 Bacillota bacterium
CCCCGTCGTCCTGTCTCCCGCGAGTATCGCGTGCTGGATCGGGGAAGCCCCTCTCCACCTGGGCAGAAGGGACGCGTGGATATTGATGCAGCAGTAAACGGGAATGTCCAGGACCTCTTTCGGCAGTATCTGCCCGAAAGCTGCGACCACTATAAAGTCGGGGCCGTATTCCCGGATCCTCTCTATGGTCTCTTCGTCGTTTCTGATGCGCAGCGGCTGAAGGACAGGTATCCCGTGCCTGAGCGCGATCTCCTTCACGGGAGACATGGTCTCCTTTTTGCCACGGCCCGCAGCCCTGTCAGGCTGCGTCACGACGAGTCCCACAGACAGTTTCCCGGTATTGTTCCCGTATTCGATCAGTTTCTCCAGAGGCGCCGCCGCGAATTCCGGCGTGCCCATGTAAACTATCTTCATTCTTCTTCCTCAGTCTCCTCTTCGGCGTCCTCGTCCTCATAGACCGGCTCGTGAACGTCAGTCGCCTTGTCCGTGTACAGGATGCCGTTCAGATGGTCGTATTCATGGCACATCACCCTGGCTCCGAAGTCGGTGAACTCATAGTCCTGCATGTCGCCGTTCAGGTCCTTTGCCCTGATCCTGATCCTTTCGGGCCTTTCGACCGTACCGACGAGTCCCGGCACCGAGAGGCATCCTTCCTCTCCGGTCTGGCTGCCTTCCTCCTCGTAGATCTCCGGATCGATCATGTAGTAGATGTCTTCCGGCTGATCCGGATCCGGCATCGCGACGAACATACGCCTCATTATCCCGACCTGGGGAGCGGCTATGCCCACTCCGTTCGAGGCCAGCATGGTCTCCAGCATGTCCGAGAGGATCATCCTGGTGCGGTCCGTCACCGTACCCACCTCACGGCATTTCTTCCTGAGTATCTCATCGCCTTCAACGACCACATGTCTTAAAGCCATTTTCTCTCTCCTCCGGGCCCCGCCCGGTCATAAACTCTGTCAAAAACTGCTGTAGGGGTTCACGTCCGCTCCGTATGTGATCCCGCTGCCCTTGCCCACACGCGCTTCGACGTAGTGGACAAGCTTCTGCATATATGCATTCCTTTCGCCTTTGGGGCTTTTGATCAGCACGTAGTATCTCACGCTATCGCGGCTCCCCTTGAAATGCCTCGCCTCTTTAGGAGCAAAGATCTCGCCGCCGCCCTTCCTCGAGCTTATGAGCTCATAGAAGTGTTCGGCTTCTTCCCTTACCTCCGCATCGTCCTTGCCCGTGAATTCCATGGCTATGATATCGGAGAAGGGAGGATATCCCATAAGCCTCCGGTATTCTATCTCCTGCCTGAAGAAGCCCTCATAGTCTCCCGCCGCCGCGGAAGTCAGGGCGAAGTTCTCCGGGTCGTAGGTCTGGACCAGGACGCGTCCCCTGCGGTCTCCGCGGCCTGCCCTTCCGGCGACCTGGGTCACCAGCTGGTAGGTCCTTTCCGTCGCCCTGTAATCGGGGATGTTAAGGCTCACGTCCGCGGCCATCACTCCGACGAGGCCGACGTTCCTGAAGTCGAGGCCCTTTGCCACGAGTTGGGTCCCGATGAGGATCCTTGTGCTGCCCTTGGCGAACCCGCTGAGTATCCTGTCGATCTCGCGGGTGCTTTTGGCGCTGTCGAGATCCAGCCTGTCTATCGCGACGCCAGGGAACAAAGCCTTTGCTCTCTCTTCCACCTGCTCTGTCCCCACGCCGAAGTATTTGATGTACTTGCTGCCGCATTCGGGACAGGTCTTCGGCACGGGGCGCTTCCTGCCGCAGTAATGGCAGGTGCAGGCGTTGTCGGCCTTGTGATAGGTGAGCGATATCCCGCATTCCGGGCATGTAAGGCTCTTGCCGCATTCCCGGCAGGAAACAAAGGTCGAATAGCCGCGCCTGTTCAGGAAGAGTATTGCCTGTTCTCCCCTGTCAAGGGTATCCCTCAGTTCTCTGTACATCCTCCCGCTGAAGATATCGCGGTTTCCGGACTTAAGTTCCTCCCTCATGTCGACCAGGCTGACTTCCGGGAGCTCCGCGCCGTTGTATCGCTCATTCAGGGTGAGGAGCCTGTATATCCCTTCCTTTGCCCTCTGGTACGATACCACGGACGGGGTCGCGCTCCCCATGAGCAGGACTCCCTTGTGGAAGATGAGCCGCTTGAGGGCGACGTCCACCGTCTCGTACTTCGGGGACATGTCAGCCTTGTAGGTGGCTTCGTGTTCCTCGTCCATCACTATGAGGCCGATGTCTTCCAGCGGGGCGAATACCGCCATCCTGGCGCCTATGACGACCCTGGCGGACCCGTTTCTGATCCGCTGCCACTCATCGTACCTCTCCCTGATGGTAAGCCTGCTGTGCAGTATCGCGAGGCGTTCTTTCCCGAACCTTCCGATGAAGCGTTCGGTGATCTGCTTGGTGAGCGCTATCTCCGGGACGAGCATTATGGCAGACCTGCCCTGCTCCAGGGTCCTTTCGATAGCGCGCATATACACTTCGGTCTTTCCGCTCCCGGTGACTCCGTGGAGCAGGAAGCTCTCCTGCCCGGCTCCGTCCAGGGCGCCGCAGATCTCTGAAAGGACCTTCTCCTGGCCTGCGGTCAGCTTTTCTATGTTCTGCTCCTCAGGCTCGCGTTCCTTAAGGGGATCCTTGACCTTTCCGGCGCGGGCGGACCTCCCTTTCGGGAGGAAGCACCTTACGGCGTCGATGTATTTGATGCCGTAGCGCTGCCGCATCCAGACGCAGGTCTCCACGATCTCCTCCGTCAGGGAAAACTCGTCCAGAACTGCGGAGATGTCTTTGATCCGGGATTCCTCGACGTCAGGCGAGCCGACAAAGCCGAAGACCACGCCTCTTACCCTGCGTTCGCCCTTGCCGAAGGACACTTCCACCACGTCTCCCACCCGGACGTCGTCGGGCGTCCTGTAGGTGTAGAAGCAGTCCGTATGTCTGGTTTTGCTCTCGGTTATTACCCTGGCGTACTTCATCTTACAGCAGGAAGATGTTGTTCCTTCCGCATTCCTCTATCATCTTCTCGGGCCACATGCCGACCTGGACTTCGCCGATGTGCGCTTTGCGCAGGAAGAACATGCAGAGCCTGCTCTGGCCAATGCCTCCGCCGACCGTGTACGGAAGCTCGTCGTTGAGTATGGCCTTGTGGAAAGGCAGCTCCCTGCGGTCGTCGGCCCCGGCCATCGTCAGCTGTCGGTCCATCGCAGCCGCGTCGACTCTGATGCCCATGGAAGAGATCTCGAAGGATCTGTCCAGGATGTCGTTCCAGAGCAAAATATCCCCGTTCAGCTCCCAGTCGTCGTAGTCCGGAGAACGTCCGTCATGCTTCTCGCCGGATCTGAGCGGGCCGCCTATCTTCTCGATGAAAACTGCCCTGTGGTTCCTGCAGATCAGGTCTTCCCTCTCCTTCGGAGTCTTCTCGGGATAGAGGTCCTCCAGCTCCTGGGATGTGATGAAGTAGATCTCGTTGGGAAGCTCGGTCTGGATGTCCCTGTAGAGCCTGTTCACGTAGTCCCCCAGGTTCTTCACGGCGTTGTAGATCGTGACCACGGTCTCGTGCAGGTATTCCTCGTTCCTCTGATCCTTGGTCATTACCTTTTCCCAGTCCCACTGGTCCACGTAGACAGAATGCAGGTTGTCGAGCTCCTCGTCGCGCCTGATCGCGTCCATGTCGGTATAGATGCCGTGGCCGGGCTTGATGCCGTATTTTCCGAGGGCCATGCGTTTCCATTTGGCAAGGGACTGCACGACCTCTGCGGGTCTCTCGTCCATATCCTTTATGGTGAACTGGACGCGGCGCTCCACACCGTTCAGATTGTCGTTGAGTCCGCTCTTGGGATCCACGAACAAAGGCGCCGAGACGCGTCTCAGGTTAAGTCCGTACGCCAGCTCCTGCTGGAAATAGTCTTTGATCTTCTTGATCGCTCTCTGGGTCTCCATCGGGGAGAGGATGGGCTCATAGCCCTTCGGGATGATGAGTTCTGCCATGTCATTACCTTCTTTCTGCTTGTTTTATCTGACTTGCACTTGATGTATAAACTCCTGACGCTGTCAGGTCAGTATCATTCTCCGCGCTTCGAGTATTCGCAGCCGCAGTAGTTCTGGCGGTACAGCCCGTGCTCCTTGGATAGCTGTATGCTTCTCTGGAAGCCGGCCTTCTTCTTGAAATCCTCCGCGAGGAACTCTGTCCCGAATTCCTCCGCGGCTTCCCTGCCTATCTCCGCTATGAGCTTGTAGTTCTTATGCGGGCTCACCGACAGAGTGGTGCTGAAAAGGTCAAATTTGAGCCGTGCGGCGTTTTTGGCGGTCTCGCGGAGTCTTATGCGGAAACACACTTCGCAGCGCTTCCCGCCCTCAGGTTCCTCCGAATATTCCGCCGCCTGCTCATAGTATTCGCGCGGATCGTAGCGGCCTTCCATGTACTTTATCTGTCCGCAGCTGTGTTCCGCGTTGAACTCCGAGATGAACCTGATCTGCTCTGCCTTCCGGTGCTCGTATTCCTCCGCGTCCGTTATGCACGGATTGTAATAGAACACCGTGATGTCGTAATCCGCGTACAGCCTCTCTATCACCGCGGTGCTGCAGGGCCCGCAGCAGCTGTGGAGCAGCAGGCGTGGCCTCGCGTGTTTCCCCCCGGTCCTGGTAAAGGAATCCGAAAGGTTCTCTGTTATCCCGGCGTTAAAGCCGGTGATATTCATTCTTGCTTCTTTATCCATTCCGCACAATATGCTAAACTCAACATATAGAGTTCTTCACCTTCGCATACATAGTTATTATACCATAAAGAACCGTTGATTAAAAGAGTTTTGAGGCATATATGAGCAGCGTCTCTATCGTTGAAAATTCAATGGGTGCGGGCTTTTACGGCGAGGCCGGCTCGCGCATAAACATGGTCGGGCCCGTGCTTGCCCGCGAACTCGGCGGCAAAACGGTCAAGCTCGCCATAGACGGCGGCTTCACCTGCCCCAACCGCGACGGCAGAGCCGGATACGGCGGCTGTTCGTTTTGCTCGGCGGCGGGAAGCGGCGACAACGCCTCGGATATCGACAGCCAGATCGAACTTCTCGGCGGCAAGTGGAAGTCAGACAACTACATCGCCTACTTCCAGAGCTTCACCGGCACATACGCTCCCGCAGAAGAGCTCAGGGAGAAGTATTGCAGCGCCCTTTCTCATCCCGGGATCAAAGGCATCGCCGTCGCCACAAGGCCTGACTGCCTCCCGGATGACGTTATGGACCTTCTGTCGGAGATCCGCCGCGATCACTATATGTGGATAGAGCTCGGGCTCCAGACGGCGAGGGATGACGTGGCTGAAAGCTTTGGCCGCGGATACCCTCTTTCGGTGTATGACGAGGCTGCGGAGAAGCTGCGGTCGCGCGGCATCAGGTTCGTGACCCATATCATCCTCGGGCTCCCGGGCGAGACGCACGATGACATGCTGCGCTCCGCCCTCCACGCCTGCCAAGCCGGCTCATGGGGTCTCAAGCTCCACCTTCTCAACATGATCAAAGGTACACGTATGGCAGAAGAGCATCCCGGCTACGTCCCGTTTGATTCGCCGGAAGAGTATATGGACCTCGTATGCGATATTCTTGAACGCATACCTCCGGAAATCGTGATCCACAGGCTGTCTGCGGACGCGAAAGCCGAGGACCTCATCGCTCCGAAATGGGCCTACCGCAAGCGCCTCCTGATAAACGGGATAAACAAAAACCTCGCCGGGCGGGGCACCCGGCAAGGTTCAAAATTCAATGGCTTTTAGGCTCCCGCGCCGTCCGGCGCCGGAGCTTTTCCGACTGCGGCGGTCCCTATCTGTCGGGGCCCAGCCTTCCGTCGTTATAGTGCTTTCTGCAGAGAGATACGTACAGATCGTTGCCTCCGACGAGCACCTGGCGGCCCTGTTTGACGATCCTTCCGTCCACGACTCTCGCGACCATGGTCGCCTTGCGTCCGCACCAGCAGATGGTCTTAATCTCTTCGATCTTATCCGCGTAGATCAGCAGATAGTAAGAGCCCTCGAACATCTCGTTGCGGAAGTCGTTCTTCAGCCCGTAGGTCAGGACAGGCACCTCGAAGCTGTCGACGATCTCGACCAGCTCCAGGACGTGGTGCTTCTTCAGGAACTGAGCCTCGTCGACCAGTACGCAGTCTATATGCTTCTTCTCGTTCTCTTTGATGAAGAGCTCCAGGATATTGGTCTCTTCGCCGACTACCAGCGCCTCGCGCTGCACTCCGATCCTCGATGTGATAACGCCCCTGCCGTAGCGGTCATCGACCGAAGGGACCAGGGTCATTACGTTCTTGCCCCTCTCCTCGTAGTTGTAGGCAACCTTGATGAGTTCGATGGACTTCCCGGCATTCATTGTGCTGTATCTGAAGTACAACTGAGCCATATTTCTCTCCTTTGGGTCAAATGCTGAGAAATGCTGTTAAAAAAACAGTTTCCCGAGCGCGAAGCATCGGAAAACTGCTTTTGTATGGTGCTCAGACTCGGAATCGAACCAAGGACACGGGGATTTTCAGTCCCCTGCTCTACCGTCTGAGCTATCTGAGCACATCGATTATTAAGCTTTCCTCTGTTTCTAAGAGCTATTGTGGTGGGCCATCAGGGACTCGAACCCCGGACCTGCCGGTTATGAGCCGGACGCTCTAACCAACTGAGCTAATGGCCCACATCTCTTAGGTATGCATTGATGGAACCGATCCATGGCAGAAGAAACACGCCGGAAGACTTCAGAAACGTGAACAGAGCACTGTTTCC
>JAFWFF010000016.1 GCA_017515765.1 Bacillota bacterium
CTCATTTTTTGCGAATTGGCAACTACATTTTCAGTTTTTTGCCCGATGGCTTACTTATCCGGCAGTGGGAGCGGCCGGTTTTGATATCCATCGCTCATTTTTCGCGAAATGGGCAATACATTTTCGGTTTTTTGGCCGATGGCTCACCAATTCCGCACATGAGATGGGCGGCTTGGCTGGCCATTGCTCATTTTTCGCAAAATGGCAATGACATTTTCGATTTTTTGGCCGATGGCCAGAAGATTCCGCGTAAAGATGAGCAGCTTGGCTGGCCATCGCTCATTTTTTGCAAAATGGCAATGACATTTTCATTTTTTAGACCGATGGCCAGAAGAATGCCGCACCACGGGTCAGTTGGACGCGAAAGTAACGGAAGTCTCGACTTCCGCGGCTTCCTCGGTTTCCTCGGCTTCAGCTTCCTCATCATCGTCCGGGCTGCAGTCCGGATCGTCGTCGAGACCGTAGTAAAGCACGTAGTTATAGTAGGCGTTGGCCTCCTCGGAGGCTTTCTTTTCGCGCCAGGCGTCGATCTCGGCTTTGATCGCGAGCATCTCGTCTACCACGAGTTCCACGTCGGCAGGTTTTGCGCGCAGAAGATAGGCGGTCATCCTCTGGATGGCCTTGGGGCTCCCGAGATGCCGGGCGATCTGGTTGCCGAGCTCCTCCGCGAACCCCAGATCGGCGAGGGCGGCGGCAAGCTCGTTTCTGGCGAATGTCCATTCGGGGTTGCGGCTCGTCACTGCTGTTCCTCCGGATATCTGGCCGGCTCCGCCCGCACCTAAAACTCTATCACCTCGGGCGGCTCGGTGAAGGAGCTGAAGGTGGCTGTCGCGTCTTTGAAATAGAGCATCTGCATGTTGCCGTCGTCCGGGTTGTACATGGCCTTGAGGGTCGGCATCTTGTCGAGCATGGCGACCTTTACCCTGCGGTCCTCGTCCTCGACGAGCTTGCCCGCGACGCGCAGCCATCTGCCGTCTTTGAATACGCAGATCTCGGCCTTCGGATTTTCGGCGAGCTGCTTTGATACGTCTTTGACCTTGCCGGTCTGGATGTACAGTTTGCCGTTCATGAGAAGGACGGTCCCGAAAGGCCTGACTCTCGGCTGATCGCCCTCGACTGTCGCAAGATAGTATACTCCCGCCTCGTGCAGGAATTCGTAGACTTTTTCAATGCCCTTCATTGTGTATCTCCCTTCATGTCTTTTCCGGGTGTATCTCCCTTCATGTCTGTTCCGGCCGGAGCCGGGCCGCAGTCATATCCACATTACGATTATACACCGCTATGCCTTATAATTGTATATCGGTTTGATCACCTCGATGATGTCGACGGACTCGGAGATCGGGACGATTATGTCTTCGAGGGATTTGTAGGCCATGGGCGCCTCGTCCAGGGTGTCCTCATTGACCGAGGTGGTGTAGATTCCCTCCATCGCTTTCCTGTACTCTTCCATGCTCAGCCCGGTCTTCGCGGCGGATCTGGACATCAGCCTGCCGGCGCCGTGGGGCGCGGAATAGTTCCACTCGGGGTTGCCCCTTCCTACAGCCAGTATGGAGCCGTCACGCATGTTGACCGGGATCAGGACCTTCTCACCCTCGTGGGCTGCGATGGCCCCCTTCCTGAGGATCATCTCGCCGATGTCTATGTAGTTGTGGACGGTGTGGAATCCGTCGGTGCCCGCGAGACCGGCCCTGTCCATAAGGATCTCTGCCATGAGCTCGCGGCTGCGCCTGGCAAAGCGCTGGCAGATCTCCACGTCGTGCAGGTAGTCGTCCAGGTATTCGCCGTACAGGAAACAAAGGTCGTCGGGGATCAGGCTCTCGCGGCGCTCCCAGCTGAGCGCTTTGATCGCGGCCTGGATCTCGGACCTGCGTCCCTGCTCCTTATATGTCCTGATTATCTCGTCGCGCCTGCGGTAGTACTCCTCCTTCCCGCTCGCGAGCTCGATCGCGAGCTTTTGATAGAATTCGGCGGTCTGCTTGCCCAGATTGCGGCTGCCTGAGTGGATCACCAGGTAGTTGGTGCCGTCGGCCGCCCTGTCGATCTCGATGAAGTGGTTGCCGCCGCCCAGCGTGCCGAGGCTCCTTGCGAGCCTTTTGGCGTCCTCCAGGCTGCGGTAGCATTCCATCCCGGTTATATCAAAATCCTCGCGGCGTCCCTCCCAGACGCTGAAGCCCGAGGGTATGTAATGCGCCGCCTCGTCGACCTTTGCGAGGTCTATCTCGCCCTTTCCGAGACAGACCGTGTACATGCCGCAGCCGATATCGACTCCCACGACGTTCGGCACGGCCTTCCCGTTCACGGTCATGGTGGTGCCTATGGTGCAGCCCGCCCCCGCGTGGACGTCAGGCATTATGCGGATCCTGCTGCCCTCCGTGAACTCGCAGTCGCACATTCTCTTTATCTGTTCTATCGCCGCGTCCTCCACTACCGTCGCGTAGCAGACCGCGGTGTTCACCTTCCCTTTTATCTCAAACATCTCTTTTCTCCTGTCTTCTGATCTGTCAAAGCCGTTGCCCGCCGCCCGGGCCGCGCCCCATAAAAAAACCGCCTGTCCATATACAAGACAGGCGGTTCTGTGTACCGAATATGTCACGTCGCCTTTCAGCTCCGCGTGCCCGTCTCTTCCGTGATCCCCTTGTACGCAAAATATCCGCCGTGCTCCCGGGGGCAGGCGGGTCGGTCCGTATGACCGGATATCATGATGCTTTTCACTTTGGCCTGATCGAACATTTCCGTACTTCTTTCCTGTTTCATTTCCGGCCGCTTTAGCGGTCCTTTAAGATGATATCACAGCTTAGCGGTTTTGTCACTCTCCCTGCGGCGCGGGCTCCGGCATCCTGCAGACGTCGATCCACTCCGCGTTGTCCGTGGCGTCCTCCAGATCCGCGATGCTGAGCCTTACGGCGCTGTGGTCGGTCCCCGCGGCGGGATAGACGGTCTCATGCCGTTTCAGGCTCTCGTCGAGGTAGACTCTGACGCCCGGGTTGATGCCGAAGGGGCAGACGCCGCCGACGTCGTGGCCGATCAAAGCCTCCACCATGTCCCCGGGGATCATCTTCGCCTTGCAGCCGAAGCGGCCTTTGTATTTCGAATTGTCGATCCTTGCCATTCCTTCGACCAGGATCAGGACCGGCTGCTCCCCCTGGAGGAACGAAAGCGTCTTGGCTATCATGCCCGGCTCGCATCCCAGCGCTGCAGCGGCTTCAGCGACCGTCGCGCTGCTCTTCTCCGGGATAATTATGCGGTCCGCGTACCCTCTCTCCGCGAGATACGCCTTTGCTCTTTCCATCGACATCTATTCTTCCTCCTGCAGTTCTTTCTCCTGCTCTTCGCCGTCATCGGGGCCCCACGGCTCCTGCAGCTCATCTATGAACAGGACCGCGGGCGCTTTGGTCACGACCTGGTATTGATCCTCGTAGACTATCTCGCCCGGCGTGTTTGTGTAGATCAGATAATACGGCTGTCCGTACCGCTCCAGAAGCCAGAGCGCGGGGCGTATCATCTTCATCATCTCTTCCGAATTCTCCGTCTTGAACCAGCAGACCACAGGCTCCTGTCGCCTGCACTGGGGCGGCCACGGCAGGTGCTCAGAGAACCAGCCGTCTATCTCCCGGTAGAGGTCCTCGTCCTCCTGCTCCATGATCTTTTTCTGGACGAGCTTCCAGCACATGCTGAAGACGCCCTTGCCCTGCAGAGTGTTCGGCGCGAGCTCTTTGCCCTGGATCCTTACGTATTTGAATTTGAGTCTGGACATATGCTTCCCCTTATTCGTTCCCGCTGTGTGTCTTCCTGTAGCAATAAGGCGATTCATAGAGTCTGCCGGATCCCGCGAAATAGTTGTACGACCTGCACCCTCCGGCGCAGTACGGGCCATATTCGCATCCCGAACAAAAACCGGTGAGCAGCTCCGGCGTGAAATCCCTGTTGTACGCGAAGGCTTTCGGATCCTCCCAGATCTCGCGGAGCGTACGCTCCCTGAGATTGCCCTCGTTGAATCTTTCGTCGTACATCGACTCGCAGCCCCGGACGTTCCCGACGCTGTCGATCCCGACCGAGCTCAGCCCGGCCTTGCAGCCGCGGAACACGGCTTCCCCGCTCCGGTTTCCCCTGAGGCTTCCCTCTCCCGGGGAGAAATACCCTATGTTGTCCGCTATTCCCACGGCAAAGGGCGCGTCCGCGCGGTCCTCGACGAATCTGATGACCCTGCCGAAATCGAACCGGTGATCAAAGCCATCTGCGCCGGCTTCTTCTCCGGGTCCGCCGGCCGCGTCGCCCTCCGCGCATGAGCCCGCCGCGTTCCCCATGGGAGAGCAGGCCTGCAGCTGCCACGCGAATATCCCCTTATCTTTCAGCGTCTCATACATGCTCTCCAGGCAGTGCACGTTTCCGCCGCTTATCGTCGTTATCACCGATACCGGGATGCCTGCGGCGCGCAGCTTCCCGACCGCCGCCAGCGCCCGGTCAAAGCTTCCTTCCTGTCTGATCCTGTCGTGCGTCTCGCGGTCGCCGTCGAGCGATACCGCGACCGATTCCAGGCCTATGGCTTTGATCGCGGCGAGCAGTCTGTTGCTGAAGACGAAGCCGTTCGTTATGATGCAGACCCGTACGCCCTGTGACGTCAGTGCGCCGGCGATCTCGGCCCAGTCGGGCCGCATGAACACTTCGCCTCCGATCATCGACACCCTTCGGCAGCCCATCTCCGCGAGCTGGCGGGCAACTTCAAGACACTCAGCCGTCGAGAGTTCGTTCTCCCTGGCCTTCCCTGCCCTCGACCCGCAGTGCCTGCACGAAAAGCAGCATGCCAGCGTTATCTCCCATACGCAGGATCTGAGCTTGTAATCAGTACCCATGCGAGACCTTCCGCCTATTTCTTCCTGAAAATGCCGCGGATGCCGCTGTGCTTCTTCTCGGGCTCCTTTTCGGCTTTTCCGAGGCCGATCCCCCTGATGCCGTCAGGGCTTCCACCCATCATCTCAGGGCCGGCGTAGACGCACTCGACGGGTGTGTCCTCCGGCTCCTCCGGGATAGGCGTGCCTGCAGTACCGCCCATCATGCCGGGGCCTCCGTAGACCAGGTTCATGTCAGGGCCTGCGTATACGCCGCTTATGGCGTCAAGTCCCGGGTCGGGCCCGTTGTATACGTCCTCGATCTCGGCGGGCTCAGGCTCGCGCTCCGGGCCTGCGTACACCCTCTCCGTCCTCGCCCTTGCCCGGCTTTCTTCCTTATGGATGTCAGGATATTTCTTCATGTCGCACCTCCGCTGCCGACCCGGCCGTCAGGCCTTTGGTCTCTTCTTCGCGCCGGTCTTGCCGCCGGACGCCTTGCCGTTCCTGCCTGCATTGCCTGCCCGCGCTTCCGGGCGTTCTTCTGCTCGCGCTTCTGCTGCTTCTCGCGGTTTATGCGGCGGGCAGTCGACGGTTTCATGACCGAGAAGCCAAACCGCCCGAGGGCCTGCTTCTTCAGGCCGAAATACTCTCCGTGGTTGTAGGACACGAGGCCCGCTTTGTCCAGCCTGATACGGCCGTCTACGTCCATCAGGTCCTCGTCGCAGTGCACCGCGACTATCTCCGCCACGAACATGTCATGGCTCGGGTATTCGCGGGTCTCGACCACCCGGCACTCCAGGTTTATCGGGGATTCGGCGACCAAAGGAGCCTCGACGCAGGACGCCGGCAGCGCGGTCAGCCCGCACTCCCTGAATTTGTCAAAGTCCCTGCCGCTCTTCACTCCGCACCAGTCCACGGCGCGGACTATCTCTTCCGTCGTAACGTTTATGACGAAACAGCCGGACTCCTCTATCAGCCTGTGAGAATGCCTGGACTTCCTGACCGAGACGTAGGTCATCGGCGGCTCGGAATTGATGATCCCGGTCCAGCCTATGGTTATGAGGTTCTTTTCTTCTCCGCTCGCGCAGGATACCAGCGCTACCGGAAGCGGGCTCAGCAGCGTGCCCGGCTTGAGCTGTATCTTTTTGGCCATGTCTATACCGCCTGTTCTCTCTTCCCTATGGCAAAGGCCTTGGCCAGGTCTTTGGGGAATTCCTCGTCGTGCATTTTCCTCTTATGCTCCTCTGAGAAGCTCTTCATCTCGTATTTGCTGTAGTCGCTCACCTGAAGAGTGTCGAATACCGGGACGAGCGAGACCGTGCCGTTCAGGAAGCGGATCGCGGAGAAATAGTCTTTCATGCGCTGCTCGTACGCGCTGCGGTAATACGCTTCCGGTGAGTTCATCGTCAGGAACACTACCGTGTCGATCCTGCCCTGCATATTGCTCGAATAGTCGTTGTATGAGAGGGCCGGAAAGCCGAGCCTCTCGACGAATGCCCTGACCGCGGCGGTGGGCTCGCTGAAGTATACCGGCGACCCGATGATCAGGCGGTCCGCATTCATAACGCTCTCCAGCACCGGAGAAAGATCGTCCTTCCAGTAACACTTGCAGTGTTCCGGTATCGCGCTGAGCTTGCACGCCAGGCAGCTCCTGCATCCGCTGAATTCCAGGCCGTAGAGATCAAAGTATTCTACCTCGTCCCCCGCCGCCTCCGCGCCGAGCTTCGCCTGTTTAAGCATCTGCGCCGTATTCCCGTTCTTCCGCGGGCTTCCGTTCACTATTACTGTTTTCATATCGTTTCTGCCTCCGTTCTGTGCTTTTATTTTATACTGTTTGGGCCTGCAGGGCAAAAGAAAAACGGAGCCCCGGGATTTTTTTGATATTGCCTGTTGACAAATATATCGGCATGCGATATATTCTAATCACGATATATCGTTACGCGATATATCGGCAAACGAAAGAGGTAACGATATGAACGACAATTTCGCATTGACAGAGAGCACCTACTACATACTCCTCGCTCTGTACCGGCCGCAGCACGGCTACGGGATAATGCAGCAGGTAGAGGAGATGTCGGGCGGGCGCATAAGGCTCGCGGCGGGAACTCTGTACGGCGCTTTGAACGCCATGACAGCCAAGGGCTGGATACTGCAGCTTCCGGTGGAATACGGGAGCCGCAGGAAAGACTATACGATCACGGAGCGCGGCATGAAGGTACTCGTGAGCGAGGTCATGAGGCTGCGCGAACTGGTAAACAACGGTGAAGCTGTTCTGGGAGGCGAGCTCCCCGGGCCGGAGGTGGACTGAGATGAACGAGAGAAAGACTGTATACAAAGTATTCTGGGTATGGAATTTTGAGAAAGAGGAAGACTGGCTGAACGAGATGGCCATGACCGGCTGGGCCCTCGTAAGCGTCGGCTTCTGCAGATATACGTTCGAGCGCTGCGAACCCGGCGAATACATCTTCCGCCTGGAGATGCGCGCAGGCGATCCCGGATACACCGATTTCGTCACGAGCACAGGCGCGGAATACATAGGCCGCGTCTTCCAGTGGATCTACTTCAGAAGAAAAGCCGAATACGGAAGCTTTGATATTTTTTCAGACATCGATTCCCGCATCGACCACCTCTCCAGGATCGGCAGGGTCGTCGGCCTCATCGGGCTTGCGAACCTTTTGATCGGGCTCGCGAACAGCCTTAACGGCTCGTCCATAGGCTTCATCAACCTGCTTATGGCGACCCTCCTGATGTACGGGCTCGGCCGCATCCACGGAAAGAAAGAGGCGCTCGAAAGGGAGCGGCTGCTGCACGAATAGAGAAGCAAGTCCGGTGCAGGCCGGCGGCAGGACCGATATGACAGGCATAATCTACGCTATCCTGGCGACGATCGCGTATTCGTCGACCGCAACATTCACACAGCTCGCGTACAAGACGGGCATAGCGACCAACACACTGCTGTTCTCAAGGCATCTGGTGTCGCTTGTGTTCCTCCTGCCCCTGTTATTAAAAAAGGACGCTTTCGCGTCCGTGGGCAGGAAACAGATACCGGGGATCCTTCTCCTGTCGGCAGCGTCGATAGTCGGGAACCTGCTGTTCAACCACGCCTATCACTATCTCCCGAACATGGTCTCGGTATCGGTGACCCTGTCGTATATAGTGTTCGTATTCGTAATGGAGATCTTCCTGGGACGCGAGCGCTTCAGCGGGCGGCGCGGGCTGATAATCGGTCTGACCCTGCTGGGCATCGTCATAATAGCGATCCCCGGGATCGGCGGGTCGTTCAGCATGTCCGCGTTTGCAGTGGGCATCCTGGCCGCCGTCCAGTACTCCCTCCAGGTCACGTTCATAAACTCCCGGCTCATGAAACAGGTGCCGACACACGTGATACTCCTTACCGGAATCGTACCGATCATGATATTCTCCTCGGTGCGGTGTGCGGTGCAGGGCGACCCGCTCCTGCCGGCGGGCAGCGCGCAGTGGTTCACGATCCTCTGGCTCGGCATAGTCGGGGTGGTCGTTGCGAGGGGCCTGTTCTACAGTTCGGCGAGGCTCATCGGAGCGACCAAAGC
>JAFWFF010000112.1 GCA_017515765.1 Bacillota bacterium
CTCACAGCATAGCAGCAGCGCCGGCACGCGACACCGTGGCGGCGACGCTCGAGGCGTAAGGATTCGCAGAAGTCGCATTTTAAAAGGAGGCCGACATGGCCACATTGAAACAATATGCTGAATTTTACGCAGGGAAGGGCCTCGCGGTCTTTCCCTGCAAACCCCGAGGGAAGGAACCTCTGACGCCGCACGGGTGCAAGGACGCGACGACCGACGCCGCGCAGATCCGCGCCTGGTGGAAGAAGTGGCCGGACGCGAACATCGGCATGGCCACCGGCGAGCCCTCTGGGATCGTGGTCCTCGACATCGACGTACACGGAGAGGCGGACGGATCCGAATCTCTCCGGGACTGGGAAAGCGAGTTCGAACCGCTGCCCCGGACGAAGACAGCGCTGACAGGCAGCGGCGGGACGCATTACTGGTTCCGGACCGACAAGGACGTCAGGAACCGCGCAGGAGTCCTTCCGGGCGTCGACGTCAGAGGGACCGGCGGATACGTCGTGGTGCCTCCTTCAGTCCATCCGAACGGCAAGCCGTACGAGTGGGACGCAGCGACGGAAGACATCCCGCCGGCACCGCTCCCGGAGGAGCTCTGGATGCTGATCCGCCCGGAGAGACAGGACTTCGGCCCGGCCTTCGAACTTCCCTCAGCCGTCGGCGAAGGGCAGCGGAACGACACTATTTTTAAGCTCGCGAGCTCCCTCCAGGCGAAAGGACTCAGCGATGCGGCGCTCATGGCCGCCGTCATGGCAGAGAACGCGCGCGTCTGTGACCCGCCGCTCCCGGAGAAAGAGGTCCGGCAGATCGTCGAAAGTGCCCTCAGGTACGAGAAGGGAGAAGACCGGGAGCAGAGGACTGAGAAGGCCGTCGCGGAGGTGACGAAAGTCAAAGAGGCGGACAGCGTCGATTTTACAAGCCTGGAGCTTTACCAGAAGCTGTATGCGATCCCGAACCGGTTCGAACGAGAGAAGCAGATCGCGGAGTTCCGCGAGAGGGCGAGGAAGGCCCACTGCGTCACGACGTTCAACAAGATGCTCGCAGCGTATAAAACCGAGTACGTGCAGAACCGGAGAGGCCAGGAAACCTTGAAAACAGACTTCTCCGACAGCCCGATCCAGCCGCTCAGCTGCGGCGAGTGGATCGCCGACGATATGGGGATCCGCCGGATCCGAGAGGTCAATGGCGGGAAAGACACCATCACCGAGGTGGCCTGCACGCACCCGATCCTGCCGGTTGAGCGTTACGTCAACGTCGACGACGGCCTCGAGCGCGTCGTCCTGGCATATTGGAAAGACCGAGCCTGGAAGAGGACCGTCTCGCAGATCAGCAAGATCTCAGACCGCGGGAAGATCGTCACAGAGCTCGCGGATCAGGGCGTCGCGGTCACCAGCGGCAACGCAGCTCTTCTCGTGCAGTACCTTTATGACACCATGAACATGAACCTGAAGACCATCCCGCAATACGCGAGCATCGGCCGCTTTGGATGGATGAACATGGACGGCGAGATGGAATTCAGTCCCTACACCGAGAATTTGAAATTCGACGGCGAGAAGAGCAGCGACAAAAACGAGTTCCAGGCCGTCAGGGCGCAGGGATCCTTCGACAAGTGGAAGGAGGCCGTGCTGGAGGCGAGAGCAAGGAGCCCGATCGTCAAGATCCTCCTCGCAGCGAGCTGCGCCGCGCCGATCCTTACGATCACGCAGAAGCTCCCGTTCTTCGTTCATCTCTGGGGGATATCCGGCGCAGGGAAGACGGTGTCGCTTCAGGTCGCGCTTTCCGTCTGGGGAGATCCGGGAGAGGGGAAGCTGATGCGCACTTTTAACAGCACGATGGTCGGAATGGAAAGAGAGGCAGCCTTCGCCGGGAATATCCCGATCGGATTCAACGAGTTACAAGTCACCAGAGGAGCCAAAACAGACTTCGATCAGATCATTTACATGCTTTGCGAAGGTATCGGCAGGGTCCGCGGGAACGTCGCCGGAGGGATCGACAGGGTCGCAGAATGGAAGACAGTCTTCCTCACCAACGGGGAGCAGCCGATCACGAGCTTCTCATCCGGAGGCGGAGCGAAGAACCGCGTCTTCGAGATCGAATGCACGGAGGATATCTTCGAGCATCCGGCGGATGTGTCAGACACAGTCAAAGAGAATTTCGGGCACGTCGGGCCGCAGCTCGTGGAGCTCCTGAAGGAGCTCCCGCGGGAAGTCATCCGCGGATGGTACGCCGGCATCCGCGAGGACCTCGCACCGTATGCAGAGAAAAAACAGCAGGACAGCGGCGCGATGATCCTCCTGGGAGATAAACTCTTCCGGATGATCACCGGAGCCGAGGACCCGCTGACCGTCGAGGAGCTGGCGCCGTTCTTTACGACCACCGAGGAGATCTCTATCGGGATCAGGGCGTACGAGTATCTCCGCGGATGGATCATTCAGAACTCGGAGCACTTCCTGAGGGTCAACAGATCCAACGACGGCGAGGACGACAACGACCAGCGCGGCGACGTTTACGGCCGGATTGATTACAACACTTCGACTGTGGACATCCTGACGACAGCCTTCGACAAGGCCATGCAGGACGCGGGCTTCAATCCGACAGCGGTCA
>JAFWFF010000113.1 GCA_017515765.1 Bacillota bacterium
AGATAGTAGTGCCGACGGAAGACCGCGTGGAACTTAAGAACGGTCAGAAGAAGATCAAGACCAAGAAGATGTTCCCCGGTTACGTGATCATCAAGATGATCGTGAACAACGAATCCTGGTACCTGGTCAGAAACACCCAGGGAGTCACTGGATTTGTCGGACACGGTTCGGACCCGATCCCCCTCACAGACGAGGAGATCACCCGCATGGGTATAGAAAAGGTCTATATCGACCTGGACGTGAAACCCGGCGATACAGTGCGTGTTATCAGCGGACCGTTCGAGAGCTTCATGGGCGAAGTGCTCGACATCAACAAAGAGAAACAGGTACTTACCGTAAAGGTATCCATGTTCGGTCGTGATACCCCGGTCGAGCTCGAGTTCGGCCAGGTAGATGTAATACTGTAGCGCAAGCTGCGGAGAAAGGAGAAATGCATGGCCAATAAGATCGCAGGCTACATCAAACTGCAGGTCGCAGCAGGCAAGGCTAATCCGGCACCTCCGGTAGGACCCGCCCTTGGTCAGTACGGCGTGAACAACATGGAGTTCTGCAAACAGTTCAACGCCAGAACGCAGGATCAGCCCGGCATGGTCATCCCGGTAGTGATCACTGTCTATTCCGACAGATCGTTCACATTCATCACCAAGACCCCGCCCGCCGCCGTACTCCTGAAGAAAGCCGCCGGCCTTGAATCCGCTTCGGGTGAACCGAACAAGAACAAGGTAGCGACACTTAAGAGAGCTCAGGTCGAAGAGATCGCCAAACTCAAAATGCCTGACCTGAACGCCGCAGACCTCGAAGCCGCAACCAGCATGATCGCGGGAACGGCTAGAAGCATGGGAATCGTTGTAGAAGATTAGTAAGCTGGGAGGCCATGAGCCGGCGTAAGAAAAGGCCGGTTCCGCGAAAGCAGGCCGTTTGAACCAGCAAGGAGGTACAAAATGCCGAAGAGAGGCAAGAATTACAAAGCTGCAGCGGGCAAGATCGAAAGAGCCACGCTGTACGAAGTATCCGACGCGATGGCGAAAGTCATCGAGACCGGTGTTGCCAAGTTCGATGAGACCGTTGAGGTCCACATCAGACTGGGCGTCGACGGAAGACACGCTGACCAGCAGGTCAGAGGCACCGTCGTTCTCCCCAACGGAACCGGTAAGGAAGTCAGAGTCCTGGTATTCGCGAAGGGCGAGAAGGCTGCCGAAGCCGAGAAGTTCGGAGCGGATTTCGTAGGCGCCGAGGATATGGCGGAGCGCATCCAGAAAGAAGGATGGCTGGACTTCGACGTAGCGGTCGCCACACCGGACATGATGGGCGTCGTCGGAAGACTGGGCCGTATACTTGGACCGAGAGGCCTCATGCCTAACCCCAAGTCCGGCACCGTAACGATGGATCTGGAGAAGGCTCTCGCAGACATCAAAGCCGGTAAAGTCGAGTACAAGCTTGACAGACAGAACATCGTCCACACCGTTATCGGAAAGAGGTCCTTCGGACCCGAGAAGCTCGAAGAGAACTTCCGCGCTCTGCTGGAAGCGGTGATCAAATCCAAGCCCGCTACCGCGAAGGGACAGTATCTCAGAAGCGTCACCGTCGCCACCACGATGGGCCCCGGAGTCAAGATCAACCCCGCGACCGTCCAGGCAGCGAAGTAGTCCCGAAGAGACAGACAACCAAATAAGTATTCACTAACCGTAGACAGCGGGTGCCCGGACGGAGCCTTTGCTCCCGAAGGACTTAATTCCCCGCCGAGGTACAATACATAGATATTGAACCCTGTCTGCGATGCCGGCAGGGTCATTTATTGAGTACCTGAAAAATTCATCCGACAGCGCCGAGCGCACTGTCAGAAAGGAGAATAGAATGTCAGATGTAGCAAAGCAAGCAAAACAGCTGATAATCGACGAGATCAAAGCCAAACTTGACGGAGCTCTTTCCGCAGTAGTAGTCGACTACATGGGCATCACCGTAGCCCAGGCCGACGCCATGAGAAAAACGCTTCGTGAAGCTAACGTAGATTACACCGTTTACAAGAACACACTTGTCAAGAGAGCTATCGAGGGTACCGCTTTTGCTCCCCTGGCCGAAGCCCTGGAAGGACCCAGCGCTATCGCCATCAGCAAAGAGGACGCCACCGCTCCCGCAAGAGTTCTCAACGGAATCATCAAAGACACACAGAAGATGGAGTTCAAGGCTGGCGTCGTAGAAGGAACCTACTACGACAAAGAGGGTATCCAGCAGGTAGCGCTGATCCCCTCCAGAGAGGAACTCCTCGCCAAGTTCCTGGGAAGCATCCAGTCGCCGGTCGGCAAGTTCGTCAGAACGCTGGCAGCGATCGCGGACCAGAAAGCAGAGGGCGGAGCCCCCGCACAGGAAGCAACTGAAACACCGGCTGAGTAAGAGAACCGGCTAAGATTTAAAACGATAAGAAAAGGAGAAAAACAATGGATAAGGCTCAAATCATAGAAGCAATAAAGAATATGTCAGTCCTCGAGCTCAATGAGCTGGTAAAGGCATGTGAAGAGGAATTCGGCGTTTCCGCAGCTGCTCCCGTAGCTGTCGTGGCCGGCGGTGCTGCCCCTGTTGAGGAAGAGCAGACCGAGTTCACCGTAGTTCTTGCCGAGATCGGACCCGAGAAGATCAAAGTCATCAAGGCCGTCAAGGAGATCACCGGACTGGGCCTCAAGGAAGCCAAGGAACTGGTCGACAACGCTCCGAAGAACGTCAAGGAAGGCATCGAGAAGGCAGAGGCCGAGGAGATCAAGGCCAAGCTGGAAGAAGTCGGCGCAAAGGTCGAGCTGAAATAGTTCAGAGATCTGACAAAGATTTGACCAAAGAAAGACCTCCGGGACACCGGAGGTCTTTTTGCGTCCCGGAGATCAGCCCGGGAAAACGTCGGTTATCAGGAAGCCGGTCAGAAGCTGCAGGGCGAAAACGATAAGCGCCGTGAAAAAGATGCGTGAAACGATGCGGATCCTTTGATCCGGTGAACCCGAGAAGGGCAGGATTATCGACCAGTTGCGGTAATTGAATATGATGAGCACCGTCAGGAGCACATCGATGTAGAAGATCGCGTCGCCCGTCCGCCTTGTTCCGGTGTTGCTGATGATATTCTCTATAAACCCGATCGTCAGAAAGGCGTAGAAGATAACGGCTATTACCATCTTCCAGGGCTTTCTGGTGCGGAAGCCGGGAAAATCGAGGCGGGGAGAAAGCGGTATCGTGTGCCTGAACGCTCTCTTGAGCTCTGCCGCGCTCTTGTAGCGGACGGAGGGATCCATTGAGAGGCATCTTTTCACTACGCTCGCATACGGCCCCGTATAGTTTTCTGCCGGTGTGAGCTCACCGGTAAAGAGCATCTCTGCCAGCCTTCCGATAGCGTAGACGTCCGCCCGCGGATCGGACGCGCCGAAGCCGTACTGCTCCGGCGCAGCGTAGCCGTGAGTTCCGAACAGGACGGTATCCTCGTCCTTGTCTGCGGCGTATTCGGTCGCAGCGTCAAAATCGAGAAGATATAACTGCCCGTCGTTCGCGAGCATTATGTTTGAAGGCTTGATGTCACGGTGTACTATCACAGGTCTCCCTCCGTGGAGCGGGGCGAGGATGTCACATAGCCTGTTAAGATGATCGAGGGCTGCCTGTTTTGGGAGGGGACCGTATGTTTCGATGATCTCCTGAAGCGTCTCTCCCTGTATATACTCCTCGATGATCTCGAGCCCTCCGGAGACCTCGCGGATGCTTTGTATCCTGGGAACTCCGACAGGCGGGTACTGCATCAGGCGGCTGTAGACCTCAAGATCGTAAACGGGACGGACCTTGCGCACGTAAAGCAGGCCTGTCCGGTCGCTGCGGATCAGGTCGATGTCGGGGTGCCCTTTGACGCAGCCCAGTATCTCATATGAATCGTTTCCTGCGGTAAATCGTGCATTCATATCATTATTGTATCATATAGTATGATATTATATGCGAAATGTTCAGATAATAATGCCCGGCCTTTGATAATCTGATATACTGATCCCGGGAGAACATAAGGCCATGATCAAAGAGAAGACTTCGAACCCACCGAAAGAAGAAAGCACCACGCATCTGGAACAGGTCCTGAAGAGCGTCGACAGCATCAAAGCGGCGCGGGACATGGCGGCGGAGCACGGGAAGGAACAAAGACCCTTCAGCGCTTTGTTTAATGATTATCTCGCGGGGCACGGGCTGGACGCCGCGGAGGTCTACAGGCTCAGCGGCATCAATCAAAACAGTGTCTACGGGATAGTGAACGGAAGGACCAAACACCCCGGGCGCGACAAGCTGCTTGCGCTCTGCATAGCCAGCGGCATGAGCACAGATGAACTGAACAGGACGCTCCGCAGCTGCGGAGTAAACGCGCTTTATCCGAAGAACCGCCGCGATATCATTATCGCCGGATGTATAAACAGCGGTATGCGCGACGTAGTGAAGATAAACATCGCCCTGGATGAGGAGGGACTGGAACCGCTGGACGTGTAATGCGGTCCGGTCCGGCATATGAAGAATGAAGAGCCCGAGGGCTCTTTTTTTCGTGCTGGAAGCACGACATTTGATCATTCCGTCAAAGTATGATTTTTGGCGGAGGGATGCATATGACTTTGAAGAGAGACGAATACCCGGCCGGCGATCCCGCAAGGATGCAGGATGCTTTGGAACAGCTGAAGACGGACAGAGAGATAAACGAGTTCATCCGGCAGAACTGCACCGACGCGCCGAGCCTGAGCTCCATGATCAACTCGTGGCTCGCGGATGGAAGGACGACCATCGCCGAACTGATGAGGCGGAGCCGCATCAACCGCAATTACGGGTACAACATCATCAACGGGAAGCGGGTGAATCCCAGCCGCGATAAGGTGCTGGCTCTCTGTATCGCAGCGTGCCTCTCCGTCGGCGAGACCCAGGAGACGCTCGCGGCGGCGAAGGCCGGTGAACTGTATTTCAGGAGCGAGCGGGACGTGCGCATAGCCGGCGCCTTGAACAATAAGGTAGGCGACGTGCTGAAGGTGAACATAATGCTCGCCGAGCAAGGCCTGGAACCGCTGGAGTAGCAAATCGTGCTGCCAGCACGACAAATGGTTCTTTGAGAAACATATAATAAAAATGCCGGGTCAG
>JAFWFF010000114.1 GCA_017515765.1 Bacillota bacterium
CGAAGGTGCGGACCCGGATCTCATCGTCTGCGGGAACGGCGCTTCTGAGCTCTTCACTGCAATAGTAAGGGCTTTTTCACCGCGCAGGATAGGCCTGTTCGATCCCTGCTACTCCGGATACGAAAGGGCCTGCGGAGGCATTGAGCAGGAGCGCTTCACGCTCAGCCCGGAAGACGGATTCTGCCTGGGCGAGGCTGCGTGCAGCTTTGTCCGCGAAGCAGACATCGATATGCTCTTCCTCGCCGATCCGAACAACCCGACCGGACGCCTCATCCCCCCGGACGTCAAAAATACCATACTCGGAATCTGCAGAGAGCGAGGCATCACCGTCGTGCTCGACGAGTGCTTCATCGACCTGACTTCTCGCGGGAAGACCGGCGCGGCGGATCGGGAAGCATCTGAAGTTCAGCCGTTCGGCGGGCTTCTGCGCATCAAGGCCTTCACCAAGATCTTCGCGGTCCCCGGGGCCAGGATCGGTTACGTGGTCTGCGGTTCGCGCGAGGCAGCTGACAGGATCAGGCAGGCTCTCCCAGAGTGGAACCTCTCCGTCTTCTCGGAAGCGGTCGGGATCACCTGCGCCGGAATACAGAAGACCACGGATTATGCGGCGGATTCACTGAAGCGCAACGCGGCAGAACGCGCGCGCCTAACAGAGTGCCTGACCGGACTCGGATTCACCGTCTTCCCTTCCGATACCAACTTCATCCTCATACGCGTTCCGGCAGGTTCCGACGGCTTAAAGTTCCTGGAGGAGCTCGCTTCCGAACACGGCATCCTGCTGAGGAGCTGCGCGAATTTCAGAGGCCTTGACTCATCATATATCCGCATATCCGTCGGAAAGCCCGGGGACAATGACAAGCTTATGGCTGCGGTCCGCGGGATCTTCGCCCGGACCAATGCATAGACACCGGAGAGATCAGCATGAACGACAGCACCGGCAAAAACAAAGAACTGAGATCCGGCTTCACCACGGGAAGCTGCGCCGCAGCCGCTTCAAAGGCGGCGGCGTATCTGCTCCTGACCGGTGATGCCCCCGAAACAGTTGATATCATGACTCCGAAGGGCATAGTCTTCCGGGCGGAGATACTGGACGCTTCCCGGACCGGGGACAGCGCGAGATGCGCGGTCCGCAAGGACGGGGGCGACGATCCGGACGTGACGACAGGGCTCCTCATCTATTCCGAGGTCCGCCTTTCCGGCGAGCCGGGCGTCCGCATAAGGGGAGGAGAAGGAGTCGGCCTCGTGACGAGGCCCGGACTCGACCAGCCCGTCGGGAACCACGCGATAAACTCGGTCCCCCGCAGGATGATAGAGCAGGAGGTCTCCGAGGTACTGGAGCAGATGGACTGCGCCATGGGCGCCGACATCGTGATCTCGATACCCGGCGGAAAAGAGACCGCGCTTAAGACCTTCAACCCGCGCCTCGGGATAGAGGGAGGCATCTCCGTCATCGGTACGAGCGGGGTGGTAGAGCCGATGAGCGTGGAAGCTTTGATTGACACTATCAAAGTCGAGCTCAGGCAGCGCAGAGCCGAGGGAGAGGAACTGATATCCATCGCGCCGGGGATCTACGGACTGAACTTCATGAAGAAGGAATACGGCTTTGATCTCGACCGGAGCGTCAAGATCAGCAATTTCGTCGGCGCGGCCTGCGACGAGATAGTGAAGCTCGGCTTCCGCAAGATGCTTCTGGCCGGTCACGCCGGAAAGCTGGTCAAAGTCGCGGGAGGGATCATGAACACCCACTCGCACGAGGCCGACAGCCGCATGGAGATCATCGCGGCGTCCGCTTTCAGGGCAGGCGCCTCACGTGATATCATAGAGAAGGTGCTCGATTCCAACACCACGGAGGAAGCGTTCGGATACCTCGCGGGAGCAGGGCTCGCCGGGCAGGTCTCCGATCTCCTGGTAAAGCGCGCCGCGTACTATCTGGACAAGCGGATGGGCGGCGAAGTGGAAGTCGAGTGCGTAATGTTCGTGAACGATATGGGGCTTCTGGGCAGCACGCCCGGAGCCGGTAAACTCATAGAGGAGATAAAGGAACAATGGAAAGAGCAAAAGTCTGGTTCGTAGGCGCCGGCTGCGGCGCGCCGGACCTCATCACGGTCCGCGGGATGAATCTTCTGAAGGCTGCGGACATGGTCATCTACGCAGGCTCTCTGGTCAACCCGGAGCTTTTGAGATACACCCGGGAGGGCTGCGAGATATTTGACAGCGCGTATATGGACCTTGAGGAGGTCCTGGATAAGTTCCGCGAAGGAGCGGAGAAAGGTCTCACCATGGTCCGCCTCCATACCGGCGACCCGAGCGTCTACGGAGCGATCAAAGAGCAGATGGACGCTCTGGACGATATGGGCATCCCCTACGAGTCATGCCCCGGCGTAAGCGCGTGCTTCGGCGCGGCGGCATCTCTCGACCTGGAATACACCCTGCCGGGCATCTCACAGTCTCTGATCATAACCAGGATGGCTGGGCGCACCGGAGTGCCCGAAAAGGAGAGCATAGAAAGCTTTGCCTCTCACGACAGCACCATGGCCATCTATCTCAGCGCGGGAAGCCTCGGAGAGCTCTCCGGACGCCTCGTCGCGGGAGGCTATTCTCCCGATACTCCCGCCGCGCTCGTCTACAAGGCGACCTGGCCCGATGAGAAGAAGTTCATCTGCACCGTCTCCGACCTCGAGAGGGTCGCGTCCGAGAACGGAATAAGGAAGACCGCCATAGTCCTGGTCGGCCGCGCGATCGCTTCCAACAATTACGAGAAGTCCAAGCTCTACGACCGCACGTTCACCACCGAGTTCAGAGAGGGAAAAGAGTAGGCCGTCATGCTGATCCGGGTAATATTTTTCACAGAAAAGGGAAGGCAGACCGCAGAACGCATGGCTTCCGCCCTCCCCGGCCGCGAATTCAGGCTGTTCAACAAAGAGTACGAGAACCGCGTGGATTTCACCGAGCGGGCCTTCTTCGAGGGCACACCGCTGATCTTCATCGGCGCTTCCGGGATCGCGGTGCGCACGATCGCGCCTTTGATCGCCGACAAGCTGACCGACCCGCCCGTGCTGGTGATCGACGAGCTCGCGATGCACGTCATTCCCTTGCTCTCCGGCCACTACGGCGGAGCGAACGCCTTGGCGCAGGACATCGCGGAGGCTCTCGGAGCGGATCCCGTCATCACCACGGCGACCGACATCAACAAAGCATTCTCCGTCGACGTCTTCGCGCGGGAGAACGGACTTAAGATCGCGAACCGCGGCGGCATAGCCAAGGTCTCCACCAAAGCCCTCGCAGGGAAGCCGGTCACCATATCGATCAAAAACTTCCCGCCCAAGGCTCCGGTAGACGTGGTCATCGCTCCGGAAGGCGAACTCCCGGAAGACGACCCGGATGACTTCGCGTCTGACGCGAAGCTCGCCCTGGAAGGCGATACGTCCGTGATCCGCCTGGCTCCCGAAGGGCTGGTCCTGGGCATTGGCTGCCGCAGAGGAATGCCCGCGGAAGAGATCAGGGATCTCGCCGAAGAATGCCTTGACATGATCGGCGCGGGCCTTGAATCCGTGAGCGCCATCGCTTCCATAGACATCAAAGCGTCCGAGCCGGGGATCCTTCAGCTGTCAAAAGAGCTGTCCGTCCCCTTCATCACATTCGACGCAGACCTGCTCGCGAGAGCCCCGGGCGAATACACCGCTTCGGACTTCGTGCGCGAAAAGACCGGCGTCGACAACGTCTGCGAAAGATCGGCGGTGCTGGCTGCAGGATCGGACGGAGCGCTTTTGCTCAGGAAACAGGCGAGGAACGGCATCACCTGCGCGGTCGCGAGATCCGAGGGAGGAAAAAATGACTGAAAAGAAAAATGTGATATACGTCGTGGGCCTCGGCCCCGGCACAAAAGACATGACCACCCCGCAGGCCGAGCAGGCCATCGCGGCGGCGGACGTCGTGGTCGGCTATACAGTGTATCTCGACCTTATAAGGGACAGATTCCCGGAGAAGGAGATGCTCTCCACTCCGATGAAGCGCGAAGTGGACCGCTGCCGCATGTGCTTTGATGAAGCGGCAAAGGGAAAGGCAGTCGCAATGGTCTGCAGCGGCGATCCCGGAGTCTACGGGATGGCTTCGGTATTGTTCGAGCTCGCCGAAGAGTACAGGGATACCGTCGACGCGGAGATCCGCGTGATCCCCGGCATCAGCGCGGCCATGAGCGGCG
Organism: Bacillota bacterium; assembly: GCA_017515765.1. GTDB lineage: Bacteria > Bacillota > Clostridia > Peptostreptococcales > Anaerovoracaceae > Eubacterium_B. The sequence continues at coordinate 4,202 of JAFWFF010000114.1, forward strand.
CGGCTGTCCTCGGCGCCCCTCTCAGCCACGATTTCTGCGTGATAAGCCTGAGCGACCTTCTCACGCCCTGGGAAGTCATTGAGAAGCGCCTGCGCGCAGCGGCGGAAGGCGATTTCTGCATCGCTCTCTACAACCCCTCCAGCATCAAGCGTAAAGACTATCTCAGGAAGGCCTGCGATATACTCATGGAGAAGGCTTCGCCCGGAACAGCCTGCGGATACGTAAGGAACATCGGCCGCGAGGGAGAGGAGTTCCGCGTCATGACGCTCGCAGAGCTCCGCGACGCAGAAGTGGATATGTTCACCACCTGCTTCATTGGGAATTCCGCGACCCGCATACTGAACGGGCGCCTTGTCACACCGAGAGGATACCGGATATGAACGACATTCTGATCTTTGCCGGAACAACTGAAGGACGGACTCTCTCAGAGGGGCTCGCCGCGCGCGGGATCCCGCATACCGTCTTCGTCGCGACGGAGTACGGGGAGCTCATGATGGCGGATGACCCGCTCGCCGAAGTGCGCCGCGGGCGCCTTGACGAGGCTGAGATGGAAAAGCTCTTCCGCGAAGCAGGGCCGGACGCGAAAGTATACGACGCGACCCACCCCTTTGCCGTTGTAGTAACGGAAAACATCCGCGCGGCCTGTGAAAAAGCGGGCTGCAGGTATATCAGGGTACTCCGCGAGGACGGAGAGGGTGCCGCGGAAGGCGCAGGCATCAGATATTTCGCCTCCGCTCCGGAATGCGCCGAAGCCCTCGCAGCCGAGGAAGGCAGCGTACTTCTCACCACCGGGAGCAAAGAGCTGGGCGTCTTCGCTGCTGTCCCCAGGCTCGCCGGACGTCTCTACGCCCGAGTGCTCCCTTCTGCCGAGAGCATAGGGCTCTGCGCCGAAGCCGGCCTTGAAGGAAAGCACGTGATCGCGATGCACGGCCCCTTCTCCAAAGAGCTGAACAAAGCGATCATCTCCCAGTACGGGATAGATATACTCGTGACCAAAGAGACCGGAAAGAGCGGCGGCTTCCCCGAAAAGATCGAGGCCTGCCGCGAGGCCGGCATCAAGGCTTTCGTGATCGGAAGGCCGGCAGAGGCAGGCGGGGTCACGGTGGAAGAAGCGCTCGCGGAATTCGGGACCGTTCCCGGCGGATCCGCGGTCTTCGACTGGTCTTTCGACGACGGTGAAGACAGGCCCTCACGCATCTTCCTGATCGGCATCGGGCCGGGAAGCGCGGACCTCCTCACGGGTGAAGCCCGGAAACACATCGAAGAAGCGGAGATCCTTTTCGGCGCGCCGAGGATGCTTGAGCCATTCCCCGGAAAGACCTCCTACCCCTACTACAAGGCTGCAGACGTCCTTCCGGTGATATATGACTCGGATGCTTCCTGCTTCGCGGTCCTGTTCAGCGGAGACAGCGGCTTCTTCAGCGGCGCCGTCAAGATGAAAAAAGCCCTGGATGACGCGCTTTCCGCCTCATCAAAGGACTATTCGGTCGAGATCATACCGGGAATCTCTTCCCTTTCGTATTTCGCTTCGAGGCTCGGCGCCGACTATTCAGACGCCGCCCTCATGAGCATCCACGGGAGCAAAGATCCCGGGCGGGCGGCGGACGCTTTGCTCGCCGAGCTCAGAAAGCGCGGCAAGGTCTTTACCCTGCTCTCCGGCAGGGACGACGCGGTCATGCTCGCGGAAAAGCTCAGGGACTTCGGGCCTAAAGACGCCTCCATGTTCCTGGGCCGCGACCTCTCCTACCCCGGAGAGAACGTGTTCATGGCCGATACGAAGACAGGCAGGATCATCCCCGACGACGCCGGTTTCTCATACCTCAGCGAGCTTCCCTCCGCGTCCTATGTCGCGTATCTCTGCGCTCCGGCCGAGACCGGGAAGCCGGTATTCCCCGTTCTTCCGGACGACTCCTTCGAACGGGGAAAAGTCCCGATGACCAAAGAAGCCATCCGCCATCTCAGCATCGCAAGGCTCGGGCTCGCGGAGAACTCGGTGCTCTACGATATAGGGAGCGGCACGGGCTCGATCGCGGTCCAGGCGGCATCGATCCGCGAGACCATCCGCGTATACGCGATAGAGAAAAAAGCCGAAGCGCTTGACCTGATACGGCTGAACGCCCGGAAGCACCGCCTTCCCAACGTCATCCCCGTGGAAGGAGAGGCGCCGGAGGCTTTGACCGGGCTCGAAAAGCCGACCCACGCTTTCATCGGCGGTTCGGGCGGAAACCTGAGGGAGATACTCGACGTCCTCCGGGCGAAGAACCCGGCGGTGCGCGTGGTGCTGAACGCCGTAAGCCTCGAGACCATAGCCGAGATGACCGCGGTGGTGAAGGAGTTCCCTGTAACGGACCTCACCATCGAGCAGGTCCAGGTGTCCAGAAGCCGCGAGCTCGGAAGCTACCACCTGATGACCGCCGACAACCCCGTGATGATCTGCTCCTTCACCTTTGATCCGGAGGAGAACAAATGAAAAGAGTACTGATCGCCGCCGCCGGAAGCGGAAGCGGCAAGACCATATTCACATGCGGGCTCCTTAACCTTCTGAAGAAGCGCGGCGCAACTGCGTCATTCAAATGCGGGCCCGACTATATCGACCCGATGTTCCACCGCACGGTGATCGGCGTCGACAGCGGAAACCTCGACTCCTTCTTCAGCACTCCCGAAGAGCTGCGAGGGATCATAGGCGGTTCGACTGCCGAGTACGCAGTGGTCGAGGGAGTCATGGGGATCTATGACGGTATCGGCTTCGGCGCTAAGGCAGGCTCATGCTACGAGATCGCCCGGATCACGGACACTCCGGTGATCCTCCTGGTCGACGCGAAGGGCATGGGCTCTACCCTGCTGTCTTTGATCAAAGGCATCCTGGCAGACGACGACCGCCGCCTGATCAAAGGCGTGGTGCTGAACCGCGTTTCCGCAGGCTACTATGGACAGGCAAGGCCGCTCCTGGCCGAAATTCTGACCCAGCACGGCGATTGCAGGCTTGTCGGGTATATTCCCAACGATAAGGGGATCTCGCTCGAGAGCCGCCATTTGGGGCTCAGAATGCCATCTGAGATCGGGGATCTGCGCGCGCAGGTCGAACATTTCTCCGAACTGATCGAAAGCTGCTGCGACGTTGAGGCCATCCTGGACATCTTGGCTTCCGCCACGGATCTCGAGGCCCCCCGCGCTTCTGAGAATCCGTCTGCGGGATCCGGCCTCACCCGCGCCGTCGCGCGCGACGAGGCCTTCTGTTTCTACTATCCCGAGAACCTGAAGGCGTTCGAGCGCCGCGGCGTAAAGATCGCCGAGTTCTCTCCGATCCGCGACTCTGAGCTCCCGCCCTGCGACGGCCTGCTGCTCGGCGGCGGCTATCCCGAACTGTACGCCGAAGAGCTGTCCTGCAATCTGTCCATGCGCGAGTCGATACTCAGCGCGATCCGAGGCGGGCTTCCGAGCCTCGCGGAATGCGGCGGCTTCATGTATCTGACCGACGAGATCATGACTATGGGGAGCGACGGCTCAGATGCCAGACACATCCCTATGGTCGGCGCGGTCGGTGCCAAGACCTTCAACACCGGCAAGCTCTGCCGTTTCGGTTACGTGCGCCTTTCGGCTGTAGCCGACGAGGCTGAAGCGCATCTCGGAGCCAATCCCTCCTCAGCAAAAGATCTCCTGCCGCCCGGACAGGAGATCAAAGCTCACGAATTCCACTATTACGATACCGACAACAACGGCTCGGACTGCCTCGCGGTCAAAGCCTCCGGCTCTTCCTCATGGTACTGCGTCCACCAGGGTCCGGAACACTTCTGGGGCTTCCCGCATCTGTGGTACGGCTCAAATCCATCGTTTATCGCCGATTTCGTTGAGGCGATGCGCAACTTCCGCGCCTCACAGAATGACTGACCGCTCAGCGCTCCTTCACTATCACCGTCGTCATATATCTCCCCTCTTCGGGGAATTCCGACGCGCCGCGGAAGACCCGCTGTCCGGGCATTCCGGCGTCGCTCGCCGCGAAGACTTTTGATCCTGCACGTTCCTCGAGAGCGAGCAGGTCTTTTTTTAATTCCGCGGCTTTCCGGCCGGATTTCATTATGATCTTTGTTCCGGGGAGCGCGAGTTTCTCAGGGCTGAAGTCGGACAGTATATGTATGTCCTCCGGGCCCTCCGCCAGAACGGTCCCGCACGCCGCGGCGGTACAGCAGAAGGAAGTCACACCGTTCACGATCTCCGTCGGAATACCGTCCGCCTCCGCGAGTTTCAGAATATAACCGACCGTCGAATAGACCGTCGGGTCGCCTATCGTAAGGAACGCGACCTTCTGCCCTTCTTCTGCGAGCGGCTTCACCCGCTCATATATCTCTCTGTGGAGCGCGGCGAGCTTCTCCGGATCCGAAGTCATCTCAAACTCGAATCCCATGATCTCCTTATCCGCGAGCTCCGGCACAGCTTGCACCGCGATCAGGTACGCCCTGCAGTCCTCACGGTCAGCGCGCGGGATGCAGACGACGTCCGCCTCTTTTATCCTCTTTGCAGCCTTCAGCGTCAGCAGCTCCGGGTCTCCCGGGCCTACGCCGATACCGATCATTTTTCCGATCAAAACCTGTTCCTCCATTCGCGTTTCGCATTGAAATTTTAGCACAGCGGACTCGTGTGCTCAAGCAAAAACGGCCGGGCTTGCGCCCGGCCGCCGTCGCGATATGTTTTATCGCCGTCGATCCGATCTTCGATCAGTCCTCGATCGCCTTCAGTTCCTTGTCCAGATCCTCAAGATGCGGTACGAGATAGGCGGACTGCGGGAAGCTCGCAAGCTTGCGCAGGGTCAGGCCGCCGACCAGCTTCATCTGGGGGTTCTTGGATGCGCCTTCGGCGTATTTGTCCAGTACTTCGCAGGCGCGGGGGTCTTTCAGTATTTCTTTTACTTTGGAATCGAGAGAGAATGCCATAATGTTTACCTCCTTATGGTTCAATCAATTACTTTGTTTACGTGTTCATCAACGGGCAGCGCGCCGGATGGCGCGGCCTTTGGAAACGGTTTAGAAGCAGGTCCAGCCGCCGTCGCACTTCAGCTCTTCGCCGTTCACGTAGCGGGACTGGTCGCTCGCGAGGAAGAGGATCGCGTCGGCGAGGTCTTCCGGCATCGCGAGTTCGC
>JAFWFF010000115.1 GCA_017515765.1 Bacillota bacterium
GGACTTTGAGCGCGCAGGCAAGATCGCCGGCACCAGATTCACCATCTACAAGGGCCTCGGCGCCAGACTCGAGCGCGCCTGCATCCAGTTCATGCTCGACCTTCACACCATGGATCAGGAATACGTGGAGATCCTCCCGCCCTTCATGGTGAACCGCGCCGCGATGACCGGCACAGGCCAGCTTCCGAAGTTCGAGGAAGACATGTTCTACGTACCGCAGAAGGACTTCTTCCTGATCCCGACCGCAGAGGTCCCCGTGACCAATATGAGGGCCCAGGAGATCATGAGCGAGGACGAGCTTCCCGTATACTACACCGCGTATACTCCCTGCTTCCGCGCGGAAGCGGGTTCGGCAGGCCGCGACACCAGAGGCCTCATCCGTCAGCACCAGTTCAACAAGGTCGAGCTCGTAAAATTCGTAAAGCCCGAGACGTCCTATGATGAACTCGAATCGCTTACTGCCGATGCGGAAGAAGTTCTCAAGCAGCTGAAGCTGCCCTACAGGGTCGTGAGACTGAGCTCCGGAGACCTCGGATTCTCCTCCGCCATGACCTATGATATCGAAGTCTGGATGCCCAGCTACGGCCGCTATGTCGAGATCAGCTCCTGCAGCAATTTCGAAGACTTCCAGGCCAGGCGCGCCAACATCCGCTTCAGAAGAGACGGCGGAAAGCCCGAATTCGTTCATACGCTGAACGGCTCCGGCCTTGCGGTCGGACGCACTGTCGCCGCCATCCTGGAGAACTACCAGCAGGCCGACGGCAGCGTGGTCGTACCTGAGGTCCTCCGCAAATACATGTGCACCGACTGCATCCCCGCCAAATAAACTCATACCGTATAATTGGAAGAAACAATGGCAGCCATCAAAAAGATCCTGGGCAAGATATTCAACAAGCTGACGATAATGGCATTGATCATCCTGCTCCAGGCCGGATGGCTGCTTTTGGCTGTTATAAAGCTCCGGGAATACAGTGAGTATATCACCGTGGCATTCACGGTCATCGCAGTGCTCATGGCTTTGTTCGTCATCTACCGTGACGACACCTCTGCATACAAGGTAGGCTGGATACTGATAATAACGCTGCTCCCGATCATCGGCGTCCTGATGTATTTCTTCTTCGGAAACAAGAGGCCTTCAAGGCGCATCAGGGTCAGGATAGACGAGGTGGAATCCAAACACCGCGAGGAGCTTAAGCAGGTCGACCCGCTGGGTGAACTTAACAACAGCAGGCTCATAAGCACTGTGAACTACGTTGCGGAGAAGGGACCGTATCCCGCCTGGTCCTGCACCAGGACCAAATTTTACAGCCTCGGTGACGAGGCCTATCCCGATCTCCTCGCGGATCTCGAAAAGGCGGAGCACTTCATCTTCATGGAGTACTTCATCGTGGAGCCGGGAGAGATGTGGGACGGGATCCATGACATCCTTAAGCGCAAGGCCGCAGCGGGGGTCGACGTCCGACTCATCTACGACGATATGGGCAGCATCGACAAACTGCCTGTCGGATTTCCGGACAAGCTCCGGAGCGAAGGCATCAAAGTCTGCGTATTCAACCCCTTAAGGCCGATCCTTTCGCTGGTTTACAACAACCGCGACCACCGTAAGATAACGGTAATCGACGGAGTCGTCGGATACTCTGGCGGCTACAATCTGGCCGATGAGTACATAAACCGTGTCGAACGCTTTGGTCACTGGAAGGATACAGGCATCCGCCTGGAAGGCGAGGCTGTCTGGAACTATACGGTAATGTTCCTGAACATGTGGAATGCTTTTGTTCCGACTGAAGACTCTTACGAGGCCTTCCGGCCGCACGTCCACCATCCGGATATTTTCGACAGCGACGGCATAGTCCAGCCGTTCTCCGATTCCCCGCTGGATTACGAGAACCTCAGCGAGAGCGTCTATATGGAGATCATCAACCAGGCAGAGCACTACGTCTACATCACGACGCCCTACCTGATCCTGGACAACGAGATGCTCTCCTGCCTGCAGCTTGCGGCAAAGCGGGGCGTGGACGTACGCATCCTGACGCCGGGGATCCCTGACAAGAAACTTGTCTTCAGGCTAACGCGCTCCTACTACCAGCCCCTGATCAAAGCCGGGGTCCGGGTGTTCGAATACTCGCCCGGATTCATCCACGCCAAGAGCATCGTGGCGGACGACTGGACCGGAGTGATCGGCAGCATCAACATGGACTACAGGAGCCTGTATCTGCATTTCGAATGCGGGACCATGATGATCGGCTCATCCGCGCTGGCGGGCCTTAAGAAGGATTTCAATTCGACCTTCGCCCTGTCAAGGGAGATAGGGAAGGATGACATGCGGACCGGCTTCTTCGGCCTGCTTCTGGACGGAGTGCTGCGTGTGGTGAGCCCGCTCCTCTGATCCCGGACAAGTTACAATTTATCGATCAAAAGAATCATAGTTAGAGGATAATCGGTCAATGTGGTTTTGGTTTTCAGTCATAGCGCTCCTCGCGTGGAGCGGTTCGGATCTTTTCTCCAAGATAGGGTGTCAGGACGCGAAGGATAAGTACAGCCACCTCAAGATGGTCATGGCTGTGGGCCTTGTGATGGGCCTGCATGCCGCGTTCGAAGTCTTTGTCAAAGGCGTTGAGATCAGCTGGCAGATAATCTGGACCTATCTTCCGGTATCTGCCCTTTACATCCTGTCGATGGCGATCGGATACCTGGGCCTGAGATACATCGAGCTTTCCATCTCTTCCCCGATCTGCAACTCTTCCGGGGCGATAGTAGCGGTGATGACCCTCGCTACCGTGGGGATAGGGGAGGATCTTCCGCCTGTAGCTTTGGTCGCGGTGGCGCTCGTTTGCATCGGAGTGATCGGCCTGGGATTCGTCGAGGCAAGGGAGGACGAAGACCTCCGCAGGGCCCGCCAGGACGCTTCGAACCATCATTACGCCAAGAGCGCGGTCGCAATAATCATACCGGTCATATACTGCCTCCTCGACGCGTTCGGCACCTATGCCGACAGCCGCGTGCTGGAGACTCTGGACGAGGAATCCGCCAACGTCGCCTATCAGCTGACCTTCCTCCTGGTCGGCATAGTCTGCGCGGTCTACGTCCTCGGCATCAAAAAACAGAAGCTCGTCGCCCGCGAAGAGGCGCCGAAATACACCGGAGCCATCTTCGAGACGATCGGCCAGTTCTTCTATATCTTTGCTCTCGCAGATACGGAACACGTAGCGTTCTCCGCGCCGATAATCTCTTCGTACTGCGTCGCGAGCGTGATCTGGAGCCGCATCTTCCTTAAGGAAAAGCTCAGCCCGAAACACTACGCGGCGATAGCCACAGTGATCGCCGGCGTGATAATACTCGGGATACTGGATATCTGATCCGCGTGCTTAATTTACGGTAAACAAAGCGGGGCCGTTCGGCCCCGCTTTTCTATGCGTCCCGGTCAGGTCTTCCGTGATACCCCTATGCGTCGGGGCAGGTGATGTCACCGATCTTCTCTATTATATGATGCAGCTCCTGGGCGAGTTCGGTTTCTGCCGCGCGGTAATACATCTCCTTGCCTTCGCGGCGGGAGACTATGAGTCCTCCTGCCTTAAGAAGCCTCAGGTGGTGCGAGACCGCGGGGCTCGACATCTCCATCATGGCGGCGATATCCGTCACGCACTCTTCCAGATGGCAGAGGATCCAGAAGATCCGGAGCCTCGTCGGATCGCCGAGCTGCTTGAGCGCCTCGGCGACGGTGGATACGGTGCTCTCTTCCGGGATATGGTCAAAGAATTCTTCGCTTACGTGCCCGTGGTCGTGGGGCAGTGAAATGTTTCTGCTCATCGGTCTTCAGCTCCTGTCTTTCTTCAGTATGATTGTATCAGAATCGATCCTTATTTGCAAAACAGCCCGGTCAGAGCCTCGAGAGGTCGATCTTCAGTTCTCCGCCCGAGATACCGACAGGGATCTTCTCATCAAAGCTGCAGCACTCGGCAAATAAGCCGTTATCAAAGTCATAGACCAAAACCTGGCGCTTGTCGCCGTCGACTACCCAGTACTCCCTGACCCCGGTTTCCATATAGCGGCCAAGTTTGAGCACCATGTCGCGGGCGCGGTCGGAAGGCGAGATGACCTCGACCAGAAGGTCGGGAGGTCCTATTATGCGTTTCCCGTTATCCTTGGAAGGATCGCAGAGCACTACGACGTCGGGCTCAAAGACCTCTTTGATATCCCTGCGCAGCTGAACGTCGACCGGCGAGGTGAACACCTCACAGGCATGATCACTCTGCAATGAATAGCTCTTGAACTGGAACGCGATCTCCAGAACTATACGCTGATGAGCTGTGGTCGGAGATGCAAGAGCGTAGAGCTCGCCGTTTATCAGCTCTCCGCGCCACCCTTCCGGCATGGCTTCAAAATCCTCGATCGTCTTACTGCCGCCTTTCAGAGCGGAAGTCCCGGAAACCGAAGCCCCGGTCCCATAATATGCCGGCGGACTCTCTTTAAAGAGCATGGAATCTACGACCTCCTGGGCAAGCGGGCCGCTTCCTCCGAGGCCGTAGAATTTCCCTCCGATGAGCTCCACGCGATATCCATCAGGTATCCGGTCGAAATCAGAAAGCCCGTACTCACCCTGCTTTTTCCGGAGGACGTCCGCGAGCGCCTCGATGGTCTCCTGCCTCGGAGACCTGGTAGCGCCGCTCATTATCTTTCTGACCGTGCTGACGGGTACTCCGGACAGCTCAGCCAGCTTCTCCGAAGTGTAGCCGAGCTCACGCTTTCTCTCTCTCATCTCGTCAATGGTCATGACGCACCTCCTTTACCCGGTCTGTACCGAAAATATACCAAATATTATCCAAAAAGTCAATTGCGCGCGGAAAATAATCCAAATATTATCCAATCTGCCAGGCGCGACATTCGGGCAAAACTGCAGCTATAACGGTTCACCGTTATAGTTGACGGACACGGACACCCATCGACCGAAAGTCAAGCAGCACCATCCCCGGGACGCGTTGGACTATGGCAGGCGGAAGTGTTATTATTGGAGGGGACGGCGCGGCACCGCGCAACACGACCATATATTAAGGAGGAGATACAATGAAGATACTCGTTACGGGATTTGATCCCTTTGGCGGCGAACCGGTAAATCCGTCGATAGAGACAGTCAAGCTTCTGGCCGACGAGATCTCCGGGGCAGAGATAATCAAGCTTGAGATACCGACTGTCTGCCACAAGTCCATAGCCGCGATAGACGCGAAGATCGCCGAGTGCGACCCGGACGTGATCCTTTCGGTCGGCCAGGCGGGAGGCTCTCCGGGAATAGACGTGGAGAGGGTAGGCATAAACATTGACGACACGCGGATCCCGGACAACGAGGGCAACCAGCCCGTGGACGAGCCGGTCTTCCCGGACGGCCCGGACGCGTATTTCTCGGCGCTCCCGATCAAAGCGATCGTAAAGCGCATCCGCGAGGCAGGCGTGCCCGCATCGGTGAGCAATACCGCCGGCACGTTCATCTGCAACCACGTCCTCTACGGTGTGAGATACCTCTGCGAGCATAAATACCCGGGCAAGAAGAGCGGCTTCATCCACATCCCATATCTCCCGGAGCAGGTGACGGACAAGCCGGGCGAGCCCTCCATGAACCAGCAGGACATGGTGAAGGCCATAACCGCCGCGATAGAGGCGATCGTTCAGAACGAGACCGACATCCGCATGGGCGACGGCCGCGAGTTCTAGTGAAAAATGTTTGATCAAAGCCGCCGGAAGGCGGCTTTTTTGTTCGGGAAAGTATTGACAGACGGCCGGGAAGGGTGTACAGTATATTTATCAATTAAACAATCGTTTAATCGTTCGGGTAATAACTAAGAAAGGACCGGAAGCGATGAAGAAGACATATAAGATCGAAGTGGACTGCGCGAACTGCGCCAACAAGATGGAGCAGGCCGCCAAGAAGACCGAAGGAGTGAAGGACGCGGTGGTGAACTTCATGACCCTGAAGATGAAGGTGGAGTTCGAGGAAGGCGCGGACGCCGACGCGGTCATGCAGGAAGTCCTAAAGAACTGCAAGAAGGTAGAGGACGACTGCGAGATCTTCCTTTGATTAAAGCAGAGAGCGGCCGGGCAGACCTGCCCGGCCATGTTTATAGGCAGCAGCCATGAGCAAGAAACAGAAGAAAAACCTCATAAGGATAATAATATCAGCCGTTCTTTTGATCGCGCTGCATTTCGTGCCCATCGAAGGGCCTGCGCGTTTTGCGCTGTACATGATCCCCTACCTGATCGTCGGTTACGACATCCTGATCAAAGCCGGCAAGGGCATTAAAAACCGCCAGCCGCTGGACGAATGCCTTTTGATGGTCGTCGCGACGCTCGGAGCCATAGCTCTCGGGCTTTACCAGAGCGGGGACTACACCGAAGCAGTCGCCGTAATGCTCTTCTATCAGATCGGCGAGTGGTTCCAGAGCTACGCAGTCGGGAAGAGCCGCAGGAACATCTCGGAGCTCATGGACATCCGCCCGGATTACGCCAACATCGAGCAGGACGGCGAAGTGGTGCAGGTAGACCCGGACGAGGTCGAGGTCGGTACCGTCATCGTCTGCAGGCCGGGCGAGAAGGTCCCGATCGACGGAGTCATAGTTGAAGGGCATACTTCGCTCAACACCAGCGCACTCACTGGGGAGAGCCTTCCGAGAGACGTTTCCGAGGGCGACGAGATAGTATCCGGCTGCATCAATATGACGGGCGTGATACGCATCCGCACGACCAGGGAATTCGGTGAATCCACAGTCTCCACTATCCTGGAGATGGTGGAGAACGCGAGCTCCAGAAAGTCGAAGTCAGAGGACTTCATCGCGAGATTCGCACGGATCTACACTCCTGCGGTCGTAATAGGAGCGATAGTGCTCGCGATCCTGCCCCCGCTGGTCCTCCTGGCCCTCGGCCGCGAGCCGGTCTGGGGAAGCTGGATCTACAGGGCGCTGACCTTCCTGGTCATAAGCTGCCCCTGTGCGCTCGTGATAAGCATCCCGCTGACGTTCTTCGCAGGCATCGGCGGCGCGTCCAGGGAAGGCGTGCTGGTCAAGGGCTCCAACTACCTTGAAGCGCTGTCAAAGACCGGCGCCCTGGTCTGCGACAAGACAGGTACCCTGACCAAAGGTGTCTTTGAGGTCGTAAAGATCCGCCCGTCCGGCATATCGCAGGAGGAACTCCTCAGGCTCGCCGCGCTCGCGGAGCACTCTTCGTCCCACCCCATAAGCAAGAGCATCAAAGCCGCCTGGGCGGACGTCGCGGCGGCTGAAGACGCGGAGAAGGCCCCTCAGGCAGATATAAGCGAAGAGGAAGAGCATTCCGGGCGGGGCGTGACCGCTTTGATCGACGGAAGACGGGTCGCCGCAGGAAACGACAAGCTCATGGCGGATCTCGGCCTTTCCGCGCCGGAGCCGGACGAGCCGGGGACTGCCGTGCATCTGGCTGTCGACGGCGTATACCGCGGATATATACTCATTTCTGACGTCGTGAAGCCGAATTCAGGGCAGGCGGTCGCGGATCTCGGAAAGAACGGGGTCTCGAGGATCGTGATGCTCACGGGAGACGACGACCGTGTCGCAGCGAAGGTCGCGGAAGAGCTGGGCATCAAAGAATTCTACGCCGAGCTCCTGCCGGGCGACAAGGTCGCGAAGGTCGAGAAGCTGCTCGAGGAGATGCCGGAAGGCCGGAACCTCGCCTTTGCCGGCGACGGGATCAACGACGCGCCGGTGCTCTCGAGAGCCGATATAGGCATCGCTATGGGGGCGATGGGTTCTGACGCCGCGATAGAAGCCGCGGACATCGTTCTGATGGACGACGACCCGGCCAAGATGGTCAAAGCGATCAAAATCGCGCGCCGCACCCTCCGCATAGTAAAAGAGAACATCTGGTTCGCCATCGGTGTGAAGGTCATCTGCCTGGTGCTTGGCGCCCTCGGCCTCGCGAACATGTGGATCGCGATATTCGCGGACGTCGGAGTCATGGTGATAGCCGTGCTGAACGCGATAAGGGCACTGTTCGTGAAGAGGCTCTGATTTTTCAAGACATCTGTAAAAAGATGTCTTTTTCTGTTATAATATAAAATCGACGTATTACGGAAAGGACGGAGTACCGTATGAAAAAGCTTGTCGCATATTTTTCCGCGTCGGGAGCCACAGCGGCCAAAGCCGCCGAGCTCGCGAGACTCGTCTCGGCGGACCTTTATGAGATTAAGCCGGAGACCCCCTATACGCGCGCGGATCTGAACTGGATGAACAAGAAGAGCCGCAGCAGTGTTGAGATGAAGGATCCTGCGTCTCGTCCCGCGCTTGCGGAGACGGAGCACGACTTCAGCGCATATGATGAGGTCTATATCGGCTTCCCGATCTGGTGATATACGGCTCCCACGATAATAAACACATTCCTCGAGACCTTTGATCTCAGTGGAAAGAAGATCGTCCTCTTCGCCACGTCCGGCGGCAGCGGCATCCAGAGAGCCGTCAGCGATCTTTCGGCAGCATATCCCGAACTCGGCATCAGGGGCGGAGAACTTCTGAACCGCCGCGTGAAGGAAGACATAATGAAATAGTAATAAACAGAAGGAGACCTTCTTAGCATATGAAGCGGAACGTACTGGCAAAACTGACCGGCCTGCTGCTGGCGGTGCTTCTGATCATAGGCACTGCCTGTGTTGGCGTACCCGTTTCGCGTTCCTATGCGGAGGACGGACAGGAGGCCTTTGAGGATCCCGCCGGCCCCGGGACCGAAGACGACGGCGATCCCGCAGACGGCGGCACCTCTGAAGACGAAGGTGAACCCTCAGATGACGGAACTTCTGAAGACGACGGCGATCCCGCTGACGACGGCACCTCTGAAGACGATGGTGAACCCTCAGATGACGGAACTTCTGAAGATGGCGGCGAGCCCGCAGATGGCGGCACCGAAGATGGCGGCGAACCCGCTGATGACGGAACCTCTGACAATGGCGGCGAGCC
>JAFWFF010000116.1 GCA_017515765.1 Bacillota bacterium
CGATACCGGGTATCGGAGGGTCGTTCAGCATGTCCGCGTTTGCCGTGGGCATCCTGGCCGCCGTCCAGTACTCCCTCCAGGTCACGTTCATAAACTCCCGGCTCATGAAACAGGTGCCGACACACGTGATACTCCTTACCGGGATCGTACCGATCATGATCTTCTCCTCGGTGCGGTGCGCGGCGCAGGGCGACCCGCTCCTGCCGTCGGGCGGCGCGCAGTGGTTCACGATCCTCTGGCTAGGCATAGTCGGGGTGGTCGTCGCGAGGGGCCTGTTCTACAGTTCGGCGAGGCTCATCGGAGCGACCAAAGCCTCCGTCATCGACTCTATGGAACCGTTTTGCTCGGCGGTCCTCGGGTTCTTCCTCCTGGGCCAGCAGCTGTCAGCCTTCACGGTCACAGGTTCCGTCCTGATGGTGCTCTCTATCCTTCTGCTTCTGCGCGAGAAGTCCTCGAAGCGAGTATCTCCTTAAGCCGGTCTACGGTGAAATGATAGGCGGAATTGCAGAAGTGGCATTTGACCTCTATCGTCTCCCCGTCGTCTATCATCTCCTGAAGGTCCTGATCCTTGAGAGTCGCGAGCGCTCCGGCAACGCGCTCCTCGCTGCAGCTGCAGCTGAAGCGGACGGGCAGCTTTTCGGTGACCGTCATGCCGAGGTCCCCCAGGATCTCCGCAAGGATGTCCTCCGGGCCAAGGCCTCTCTCCATAAGATCCGTTACGTGGGGCAGCTGCCCCACTTTTTCTTCAAGCGCGGCGATCACTTCTTCCGGGGCGTCCGGCATCAGCTGGACTATGAAGCCTCCGGCGTGCTTCACGGTGCAGTCCGTGTCCACCATGACGCCGAGGCCGACGGCTGACGGAGTCTGCTCAGAGACAGTATAGTAATACGCGAGGTCCTCGGCGATCTCGCCGGTCTGGAGCTCTATCTGCCCGGAATACGGCTCTTTGAGGCCGAGGTCCATGATGACCGTAAGCGTCCCGGGTCCGACCGCGCCTCCAACGTCAAGCTTTCCCGGGCCTTTTCTGGGGATCTCAACGTCGGGGACGAGCGGATAGCCTTTGATATTGCCGCGGCTGTCAGCGCAGACAGTCATCCCGCGGATCGGCCCGTCGGAACGGATCATGAGGGTCAGAAGGTCGTCTTCCCCTTTCATCCCGGAGCCCATCATGGCTCCCGCGGCCAGGAAACGCCCAAGCGCCGCGCTGACGACGGGGCTCGTACCGTGCCGCCTCCTCGCCTCTTCCGCCGCTTCCGTGACGTCGCAGGCAAAAGCCCTCACCATCTCGCCCGCGGCGATCGCGCGGATCACGAAGCCGCTCATTCCGCCCTCCTGAGACAGTAATCGCAGTACGGCGCCCCGTTCATCAAAGTATCCTCGCGGATGAACTCGATGTCCGGGTTGAAGCCCTTCAGGAAGCCTATATCGCGCTCGCAGGAGAGCACAAAGCCGAGGTCCGTTAAGCCCAGGCTCTTATACATATCGACGTACGCGCAGTACACCACATCCATCTTCGCCAGCTCGGGCGAAGCCTCTTTGATCTCGTATTTCAGGGCGCCGCCTGCGGCAAATGCCGGGATGGCCTTGCAGACGTAAGATTCCGGGGTGTTCTCCCCCAGCTTCTCCGCCGTTTCCCTGCCCGCCTGCTCGGCGAGTTCCGCGACCACGCCTCTCACTATCTCCAGAGTCTTCTCTTCCCCGAACTCCTCCGCGAACGCGCGGATAAAGGGCGCGATCATGCGCGCTTCGATCTCACGTCTCACTATGATGGGCACGTCGCTTACAGACTTGCATTCACATTTATCTGCCATGTCTCCGGTCCTCCTTCCACATTTGACATAATCGTACTTTATTTGGCGGTCAAAAGCAATACAGCGCTTTTCCGGCGGCTTGTTTTGTATTAAACTGGATTAGGCCGCACGCGGCCAAAGGAGGAATCCCTTTCATGAAAAAGCTTCACCGGGCATGGAAAGTCTGCATCGGCTGCGCGATCCTGTTCTTCTGCACGAGCGGGCTCGTCACCAACGCGTTTTCCATCTACCTTCCGTACATACTGTCGCTCGACGGCTTCACCAATACGAGGATATCGACGCTTCTGACCGTCCGCAGCCTCGCGGGCTTTATCGCGCTGTTCGCGACCGGGCTCTACTACCGGGTACTGTCGCTGAAGAAGGGCATGCTCCTGTCGATGATCATGGTTGCGGCGGGGTTCCTGGTCTACGGCTTCGCGGGCCCCAACTACCCGCTTTACCTTCTCGGCGCGCTGCTGACGGGCTTCGGCTACGGCTTCGGCTCGATGGCCGCGATCGGTGTCATCCTGGATAACTGGTTCGAGACCGACCTTCCCGTGGCCACCGGCATCTGCGGCAGCGTCACCGGTCTCTCGACCCTCGGCATCCCGACTCTGATCACCGTCCTGATCGGGCGGATCGGCCTCGGCAATACGTTCAGGCTGGAGGCTTTGGCCATCCTGCTCATCACCCTGCTGTGCCGCAGGCTGATACTTTCCGACCCCTCCGGGACGGGCGACGTGCCCTTCTCCCGCGGACAAAAAAGCGGAGAGGCTTCCGCTCTCTCCGCAGTCAGGCCTTCCTACCGCCCGGTCCTGACCAAAAAACTCTGGCTCATCATGATGCCGGCCACCTTCATCCTGGGAGGATACACCGCGACGGCCTACAGCAATCTGTCGGTCCTGATGACCGGCGAAGGCTTAAGCATCTCCGCCACCGCGCTCGTTATCCTGGTGTCAGGCCTCAGCGTCACCGCCAGCAAACTGCTCTACGGCTTCGCGTCCGAGCGCTTCTCCACCTATAAATGCAACTGGGTCTTCGGCGCCCTCACCGTATCAGGCCTTATCCTCTGCCAGCTCACCGCCGGGAAGGCCTTCCCGATGGGTCTCAGCATAGTGATCTACAGCGCCGGCCTCGGCATGACCACCATAGGCCCGGTCGTCTGGGCCAGGGAACTCAGCTCCCACGAAGACTTCGAATTCAACAACCGCCTGTTCCAGATCGGTTTCGTCGGCGGAACGCTTTTGCTCTCGCCTTTCCCGGGCATAATAGCGGACCGCTCGGGCGGCTCCTATCTTCCCGCCTTCCTCTGCTTCACCGTGGGCGCTGTCCTGGTGACTTTGATCATCCAGGCAGTGTACAGGCGGGCTCAGGATGACGCTCAGCCCAGGCAGCGCCCGTAGAGATCCTCGAGCTCGTGGATTATCCTATCCTGCGCGTAGCTGCCGCGGGCGAATCCGTGTATGTCCGAGGACCATCCCGGTCCGCAGGCTTCTGCCCGGTCCAGGGTCCTCAGCACCGCGTCTGCGAAGGCTTCCGGGTCTTCCGGCTTCACCAGCGTCCCCACGGATCCGCTGACAAAATCGGACAGTCCTCCCCGGTCAGCCGCGACCACCGGGA
>JAFWFF010000117.1 GCA_017515765.1 Bacillota bacterium
CGTAAAGAAAAGCGCTTCCGTTCCCAGGAGTTACCGATGGATAAAGAAAGAATATATCAGGACCTCAAGCGTATCGTAAAAGTCCCAAGCGTTTCCGGCACCTTTGATGAAGCCCGGGGCGGTGAGGAGATATTCCGGATAATATCCGAGATACCCTATTTCGCGGCGCATCCGGAGTCGGTATTCAGGATCCCTGTGGAGGGCGACCCGTTCGGGCGCTCCAGCATCGCAGCGTTTCTCGAATCTCCCGAGCCTTCCGCGGACACCGTGATCCTGATGGGACATTACGACGTGATGAGCGCTGACAGCTACGGCCAGCTCAGGGATATCGCCTTCGATATCGAGCAGCTCACGTCACGCATGAACGAGCTGCCTCTCGATAAGGAGGCACAGAAGGATTACAACAGCGGGGAATGGATCTTCGGGCGCGGGTGCGCAGACATGAAGTTCGGCCTTGCAATGTCCATAGAGATCCTGCGCCACTATTCGGAGCAGCCCGGACTGCTGAACGGGAATCTGCTCTTTGCCGCGCTCTGCTGCGAGGAAGCGAACTCTGAGGGCATGCTTGCCGCCGTTCCGTTCTTCAACAGATTTGCCGAAGAACGGGGCCTGCGCTACAAGGCTTTGATCGCTGCCGAGTCGTATTCACACGATGACGAGGACCCGGAGAACACCCATTTCGTCCACATCGGGGCGACAGGCAAATGCACGCCGATGTTCTTCTGCGTCGGCGAACCGTCCCGCGGCGTGAGCCCCTTCCACGGGCTCGACGCGAACCTCCTGACCTCCGAGATCTACAACCACATGCATCTCAATGTGGATCTCTGCCAGAGCGCGAACGGAGTGACAACCCCTCCCCCGATCTGCCTTAAGGCAGTGGACCTTAAGCTCACTTATTCGAGCATGTCGTCCATCTACGCGGCGTCCTACTACAATCTGCTGACAGTGGATACGGACGCGCGTGAAACGATGGACGAGCTTAAGCATATCGCGGAGAAGAGCTTTGACGCCGCGCTGAGACATATCAGGAGGCAGGCGAACGCCTACGAGAACCACTTCGGGACGCGTTACAAACTGAACCTTCCCAAGCCCTGCGTCATGACCTTCAGCGAGCTTCTCGACGGGGCCCGGAATAACTTTTCCGGCGATTTTGACGCTTTCCTCGGCAATCTGATCCGCGGTTGGCTGAACAATGACAAGCTTAAGATCCAGGACGCCGCGATCCGCACCGTTAAGACCATCTACGAGCACTATCCCGAGAAGAAGCCGATGATAATCATATCCTTCATCCCGCCCTTCTATCCGGACACTTATCCGGACACTTCGGACGAGCGGGTCCCGGCGCTGATCGGAGCGGTGAACGAGGTCATGAGCTTCGCCAAGCTCCACTATGAGGAAGACGTCCGCTGGAAGGATTACTATATGGAGATCTCAGACCTCAGCTATTCGCACCTGGATCCGGAGAAGAACTTTGACAGCATGTTCGAGAACATAGTCGGAGCCAATATGGCCTACAGTTTCCCGATGGACGAGCTGAAGGAGTTCGACGTGCCCGGCATCATCTTCGGAGTGAACGGCAAGGACAGCCACAAGAACACCGAGCGCATCGACAGGCATTACAATTTCGACGTTCTGCCGCTGCTCTACCTGAGGCTCATCGAGAACATACTCCAGTGACGCACACGGACACATGAACAAAGCCCCCGCTCCGCGGGGGCTTTTTGATGCCCGGACAAAGTCCTATCTTAACAAAGTCCTATCTTATCAGTTTGAATCCGCCTACGACCGGTACCGGCTTCATCTCTCCCTTGGCGGCTCCGACAAGAGCGATGACCCAGAGGATGAAAAGCGCCAGCGACAGCAGCCCGCCGATAGTGGCCGAGATGCCTGTGATCACTCCGGTTATGACGTTGCAGATCATGAGGACCAGCGCCTGGTTCAGGTGGAAGTTCAGATAAGGCGAGCGCCTTCCGTTGTTTGCTCCGGCAAACAGCGCGATCAGGAAACCTATGATCGTGAAGTAGGCTATGATTCCCATGGCCTTGTCATTCCCGTAGGGCTGGGCGCCGTAAGCACCGTATTCCGGTCCGGCGTAGCCCTGCTGATACGGTGCCTGGACAGGCGGCTCGTACGGCGGCTGTTCATACTTCGGCTGCTCGAACACGGGCTCTGCCGCTGCAGCCGCCGCTGCCGCAGCTGCCGCTTCCTCGGCTTTGGCCTTTCTGCCTGCCTCGCCGTAGTGCTCCTTCTGCCACTGCTCGGTGAGGGTCATCGGGCCGTCCGGCGCGGCTTCCGCATAGGCGTCTCTGATGGTCTGATCAACGGCTTCCGCGGCTTCCGCGACAGGCTCCGCGGCCGCTTCGACCGCTTCCGCAGCAGTTTCCGCCGCCTCGGCAGCCTCTTCCTTATAGGTGCCGACCGCCTTCTCAACGGATTCCTGGAAATCCTTCATCGCCGCCTCAGACTCCGCAAAAGACTTCTCGATGTCGGCCTGCGCGTTCTCGTAAGCTTCTTCTACTGCCTTCTGAGCTTCTTCAGTGACTTGCTGATACGATTTTTCGAATTCTTCCGCAGTCATGTCTGCATAATCTTTATTCTCCATCCCTGACCTCCTTTGTCAAAGATCAAATGCGAATAAACTTACATGAATAATTATACTATGCATAAAAAACTCCCGCAAGTTATTATCCCGCGGGAGCAGTTCTGCCCGGATCAATAGCCGTGCTTCCTGTCGACCGAATAGGCAAGCGGCCTTCCGGCGGCATAGTTTTCAATATCTTCGCAGAACATCGAAGCGTTCAGGCGCCTGGTCTCAGCAAGGGTATCGTCGCCCGAGATATGCGGCGTGAGTATCAGGTTCTTCGCGTCGCGGATAGGCTCGTCGGCAGGGATGGGCTCTTTGGTGTAGACGTCGAGCGCCGCCCCAGCGAGCTTTCCGGAATCGAGAGCTTTGATCAGCGCCGGATGGTCAACGGCGGAACCTCTGCCGACGTTCACGAAATACGCCCCGTCCTTCATCAAAGCGATCCTCTCCGCGCTTATCATCCCTCTGGTCTCGGGTGTGTCGGGCATGCAGCAGATCACGAGGTCAGCGTCCGGCAGCAGGCTGTCGAGTTCTTCAACGGTATGCACCTCGTCGAACTCCGGCGTCTGCCTCCCGCTCCTGCTGACTCCGACGATCCTCCCGGGATCAAAGCCGCGTATCCTCTTCGCTGTGGTCGCTCCGATGCTCCCCGTTCCGAGGATCAGGACCTGTGACCTGCAGAGCGACTTCTGCTCGAGCTGGCGGAGCCAGCCCTTTTGGCGCATGGACTCCATATACTCCGGCATGCGGCGCATCATCATGAGCGCGACCATGACTATGTGCTCGGAGATGGTCACTCCGTAAGCTCCGGCGGCGTTGGTGAAAAGGATGTCCGGGCGGTCCAGTATCCCCGCTCTGATGAACTGGTCGACTCCAGCAGTCGAGCTGCAGAGCCATTTCATGTTCTTTCCGTCCTCCAGGACCTTCGGGTTCCCCGAATAGACGATCTCGGCTTCGGCGAGGTCCTGCCCCGCTTCGGCGCGGCTCGTGTAGAAGAACGCGGTAAAGCCGCACTTCTCAGCCGTTTCGGAGATCATCCTCTTGTTGCCTTCATCCAGATTGCGGTTGATCGATACTATCTTTCTCATTGATGTCTCCTACGACTTGAACAATAGTTTCTTAAGCCTCTTATACACGAAGAACGTTATCACCGAAACGATACCGTATTTTACAAGGTTGAACG
This sequence comes from Bacillota bacterium, assembly GCA_017515765.1. Taxonomy (GTDB): domain Bacteria; phylum Bacillota; class Clostridia; order Peptostreptococcales; family Anaerovoracaceae; genus Eubacterium_B. The sequence continues at coordinate 3,768 of JAFWFF010000117.1, forward strand.
GAAGTATCGCGAAGAGCATCAGGGTGAACATATCGTGGATCGCAGGATTCACTGCCGTTCCCATTCCGATTATGACCTCCATCGGGAGCCCGTAGAGCTTGGAATACGCCGGGAACATGATGAACATATTGCTGAAGATGCCGAAGACGCTCACGACTATCGTGCCGACCGCCAGGGACAGCACGGCGCCTGATTTGCCCTTCTTGAAATGATAGACCAAAGCGGCCGGCAGCATATAAGCAGCGCCTGCTATCAGGTTCGCAAACTCGCCCACGAAGGCGGTCTCGCTTCCTTTGATCGCGAGTTTGAGAAGC
>JAFWFF010000118.1 GCA_017515765.1 Bacillota bacterium
CCTTTGACGTCCATACGGACGCGTCCGAACTGGGACTGGAAGACAGTTACACCTATGATTTCCCGGGAGCTCCGAAGCCCTTCACCGTTCCATATAAAAAGGTCACCTTCAACACATCCAAGACCGTCAATAAGCAAAATTGGGTAGCGCGGGACGCGCGAATATATAAAATTATGTATTCTTTTTCCTCCCCGGGAAAAATATAATTAGAGTGTCAAATTGTTTTACAATTCAGAAATCACGCTTTCTGAGATAAGGAGGATATTATGGCAAACAGATTGGACGGAAAGGTCGCGCTCGTCACCGGAGCGGCTTCGGGAATGGGTAAGGCCATCGCTCTCGCCTACCTGAGAGAAGGCGCCAAGGTCGTCGCTACAGACATCAACGAAGACAGACTCGCCGAGCTCGTGGAAGAGGCCGCTGACGAAGGCTTTGGTGATGACTCCATAGTCACGATCAAAGGCAACGTCACCAACGACGACGACTGCAAAGCCGCCGTTGACCTCTGCGTCGAAAAATACGGATATATGAACGTGGTCTCCCACAACGCGGGCATCATCGACGACTTCACCCTGGTGGAGGACATCCGCAACGAGGACTGGGACAGACTCCTCGCCGTCAACCTCACCGGCTCCATGAAGGTCACCCGCGCCGCCCTTCAGTATCTGGTTCCGAAGGCTCAGGAAGATGACGACTTCACCGCTTCGATAGTTATGGTGACGTCAAACGCCGCTTTCGAATCCGTCACCGGAGGCCCCGCTTACTGCGCTTCCAAAGCAGGTGCCAACGCCCTGATGAAAGCCATCGCGTTTGAATACATGAGATACGGCATCCGCTGCAATTCCATCTGCCCGGGCCCGATCCTCACCAATATCACCGACTCCGCCCCCGTATTCAACGAGAAGGGCTCCGCAATCCACCAGGCTACCGGTTACAACGCCCACTGCTACGAGTGGACCGGCGGAATAATCGGCTTCCCCGATGAGGACATTGCACCCCTCGCCGTCTATCTCGCCTCTGACGAATCCAAGTTCATGAACTCCAACTCCGTGATCATCGACTCCGGAGTATGCCTCTCCAGATAGGATCCTTCCCTTGGATCGGAAAGGGCCGCCTTGGGGCGGTCCTTTTGTTTGTTGACATATGTCAGAAACGAGTTATAATATATTTGACATATGTCAGAAAGGAGCGAGCGATGCCCAGAAAGCCCAAATGCAGATTCATAGGCAGTTATCCCGACCACTGGTGCTTCTCGGCGGAGGACTCCGCGCAGGGTGAGCCCATCGTCCTCACTCTTGATGAGTACGAAGCGGTGAGGCTGATAGACTACGAAGGCCTGAGCCAGGAGCGCTGCGCGGAACAGATGCGGGTAGCGCGCACTACGGTGACCTCGATCTACGGATCCGCGAGGCGCAAGCTCGCTTCCATGCTTGTCGAAGGACGCATGATCAGGATCGCCGGCGGCTGCTGCGAGATATCGCCGTCGGACAATATACAGATTGCCGCCAAGGAGGAGAATACCATGAGAATAGCTGTTACTTATGAAAACGGAGAGATCTTCCAGCACTTCGGCCACACCGAGGCATTTAAGATCTATGACGTAGAAGACGGGAAGATCGTGTCCGAGCAGATCGTCGATACGAACGGGAACGGGCACGGCGCGCTCGCGGGTTTCCTGAAGAGCGCCGGAGTCGACGCGCTGATCTGCGGCGGGATAGGCATGGGAGCGCAGAACGCCCTGGCCGAGGCCGGGATCGCGCTTTACGGCGGAGTGAGTGGAAATGCCGACGCAGCCGCAAGAGCGCTCGCCGAGGACGCTTTGATTTACGATCCCGACGCGCACTGCGACCATCACGATCACCATCACGGTGAAGGCGGGGGCTGCGGCCGCCACGGTTCCGGCTGCGGTAACCACTCCTGCCACAACTGAATAATCTTTCGCGATCAAAAGCGCCGCGGTGACCCGCGGCGCTTTTTTCACATCGCTTTTGATTATGATCCTGGACTATTTGGCCTGGAACTTGTCCATCATGTCGTAGAACTTCTTGAGTTCTTCCGGATCCATGTGATATCCGTGCTTATCCTCAGGATACTCGCCGCTCTTGACGTCCATGAGCCAGCCCATGTAAGCTTCGCAGAGGAAGGGCATGAGCTCGGCATATGCCTTGGCGTGGGAAGCGGGCTTCGGCATCATGTTGAAGGTATCCATGTCTACCATCTCGGAACCGTCGCAGGGAGCGCCGGCAGCGATGGATACGACCGGGACTCTCAGGGTCTCGGCGATCTTCTGGGAAACTTCCATCGGTGTGAGCTCGATGGTCATGCCGCCCATGCCGTTCTCCTGATACTCATAGCCCCATTTGAAGATGCGGAACGCGTCCTCAGCGGTCTTGCCGACCTTCTTGTAGCCGGTGGCGTTGGTCTGCCATCCGGAGATAGCGCCGATGTGGCCGTAGGTCGGTACATAGTTGTCGCTCATGTATTTCAG
>JAFWFF010000119.1 GCA_017515765.1 Bacillota bacterium
CCCAGAAGGTGAAGGAGAACGTCGACAACAACCAGAAGGAGTATTTCCTCAAGGAGCGCATGAAAGCGATTCAGGAGGAGCTCGGCGAGGAAGAGGACGCCCAGGCGGAAGCCGAGCAGTGGCTCGCCAAACTCGAGGAGCTTCATCTGGAAGAATCGATCGACACGAAGCTCCGCAAGGAGATAAAGCGCTTCGGCAAGATGCCGCCTTCGTCAGCGGAGAGCGCCGTGATCAGGAACTATGTCGAGACCATCCTGGAGCTCCCCTGGAACAGCGAATCCAAGGTGAACACCAACCTCAACAGGGCGGGAAAGATCCTCGAGAGGGACCACTACGGCCTCGACAAGGTCAAGGAAAGGATCCTGGAGTACCTGGCGGTGATACACCTCTCCAGATCGATCAAAGGACCCATCCTCTGCCTGGTAGGCCCTCCGGGAACCGGTAAGACATCCATCGCCAGGTCGATCGCAGAAGCCACGGGAAGGAAGTTCCTGCGCATGTCTCTGGGCGGAGTGCGAGACGAGGCGGAGATCAGGGGACACAGGCGCACCTATATAGGCGCGATCCCAGGACGCATCATCACCAGCATCAAAGAATGCGGGTCGAGCAATCCGCTGTTCCTCTTTGACGAGATAGACAAGATAGGCGCGGACTATAAGGGCGACCCTTCTTCGGCCCTGCTGGAAGTGCTGGACCCCGAACAGAACAAGACGTTCACCGACCACTTCCTGGAGATACCCTTTGATCTCTCAAAGGTGCTCTTCATAACGACAGCGAACACGCTTGACACGATCCCGAGGCCGCTCCTCGACAGGATGGAAGTAATAGAGGTCTCCGGATATACAGAGCAGGACAAGGTCCAGATAGCCGAGCGCTACCTGATACCCAAGCAGATAAAGGAACACGGCCTTAAGAAGGAATCCGTAAAGATATCCAGGGCGGCTCTTTCCGATATCATAAACTATTACACCAGAGAGTCCGGAGTAAGGAACCTGGAGCGCGAGATCGCGGGCATCTGCCGCAAGGCAGCCTACTGGACGGTCAGCGACAGGAAAAAGACCTTCTCCGTCACTCCGCGCAACCTCGAGAAATATCTGGGCAAGCGCAGGTTCCACTATGATATCATAGACGGTAAGGGAGAGATCGGAGTGGTGACCGGAATGGCCTGGACCGAGGTCGGAGGAGACACCCTCTCCATAGAGACCGCTGTGGTCCCGGGGACAGGGAAACTGTCCCTCACCGGAAACCTGGGCGACGTGATGCAGGAGTCCGCGAGAGCAGGCGTCAGCTATATCAGATCCATCGCTTCGGAACTCGGTATCCCCGAAGACTTCTACGAGAAGAAAGACCTCCACATCCACGTCCCGGAGGGAGCTGTCCCGAAAGACGGCCCATCTGCCGGAGTCACCATGTTCACGAGCTGCGTTTCCGCTTTGACGGGAAGGCCGGTAAGAAAAGACGTGGCGATGACCGGGGAGATAACGCTGAGAGGAAAAGTCCTGCCGGTGGGCGGCATCAAAGAGAAGGTGCTCGCCGCATACCGCGCCGGGATCCGCACCATCCTCCTGCCGCGTGAGAATCTGAAGGATACGGAGGATATCCCGCAGGCCGTGAGGAAGGATATCCGTTTCGTGGGACTCGATCTTGCCCGTGAAGCTCTGGAAGAAGCACTGGAGAAGCAGGAATGAAGATAGTGAGATCCGAACTCGAACTGGTGGCGGTCAAGCCTTCCCAGTATCCTCCCGCGGATCTTCCCGAGATAGCGTTCGTGGGACGGTCAAACGTCGGGAAGTCCTCTTTGCTGAACTATCTGACGGGAAGGAAGAATCTCGCGAGAGTCAGCGGGAGCCCCGGAAAGACCCGGACGATCAACTTCTACCGCATAAACGACAGCTTCAGGATAGACGACCTCCCGGGATACGGCTACGCCAAGGTCTCCCGGAACGTGACCAAAGACTGGGACGCCATGATGGCCGGGTTCTTTGAGAACAGGAAGAATCTGAAGCGCGTCATCCAGCTTGTGGACATCCGCCACGAGCCCACCGCCCAGGATAAGGAGATGTACGATTTCCTGAGAGGCTACGGGCTTTCCGGAGTGGTCTGCGCCACCAAGGCGGACAAGGTGTCAGGCAACCAGCGGCAGAAGAGCATATCGGCGATAAAGAAGAAGCTTGAACTGACGGCGGACGACCGCATCGTGACCGTCAGCGCTCTGAAAAGGCAGGGGGGAGACGAGCTCCTGGCTTTGATAGAAGCGGGGATAAACGATCAGTTAGAGCTTGTGTGATAATAGACAGGAGTCAGGTATGGCGATCAAAGAAAAAGAAACCGTCGGAAAGATCCTCTACACGCAGGAGCAGATCTATGAACGCGTCGAGGAACTTGCCAGAGAGATAGAGAAGGACTATGAAGGGGAAGAACTCATCCTTCTCTGCACCCTGAAAGGGGCGGTCGTTTTCATGGCGGACATGATGAAGGCCATAAACCTCGATACCATGATAGACTTCATCGCGGCAAGCAGCTACGGTTCGGGCACTTCGACCTCCGGATTCGTCAAAGTGACGAAGGACGTCACCATGGACCTCTACAACAAGAACGTTCTCATAATAGAGGATATCGTTGACAGCGGGACGACCCTGAAATTCCTGAAGGAATATCTCCAGGACAGGAACCCGAAGAGCGTAAAGATCGCGACGCTTCTCGACAAGCCCGCGAGGAGGACGGCGGACGTGACCCCGGACTACGTGGGCTTTACCGTGGACGATCTTTTCATAATTGGATACGGCCTGGACTATGACCAGAGATACCGTAATCTCCCTTATATCAGCTATCTTGACAACTGATAACGGAAGAAGGCAGAGAAATGGTAAACGTTGATGATCTGATCAAAAAGAGGATAGCGGCTGCAATACGTACGGAAAAGGACTTCAGTACGGCGCTGAGATCCGGGGTGGAGGTGGTCTTCCTTCTCCATTCCAACATCATGACGGTCCATCAGAGCGTCAAAGAGGTCCACAGCTCCGGCAAATACGCCTTTGTACACGTAGACTTTGCCGAAGGGATCGGCAAGGACCGAGCGGGGCTTGAATTCCTGGCAAAGCAGGGGGTAGACGGCATACTGACTACCAGGACCAACATAGTCAGGATGGCTAAGGAATTCGACCTTGTAACCGTGCAGCGTTTCTTCCTGGTAGACTCACATTCGCTGAACACGTCAGTCGAGTCGCTGAGGATCGCGAAACCTGATATAATAGAACTGATGCCCGGCATAGTGACCAAGAAGATCCGCGAGTTCGCCCAGATCTCCGAGGTGCCGATCATCGCGGGCGGGCTTATCGAAACGGAAGAGGAAGTTAGAGAGGCACTCGATGCCGGCGCTGACGTGGTGTCGACGGGAGAGGTCAGACTCTGGAGTCTCAGTATATAGGAGGAAGCAATGAAGATTCAGTTTTGCGGCGCATCGAGCGGAGTGACGGGCTCCTGCCATCTGCTCAAGAGCGGAGACCACCAGGTGCTGCTGGACTGCGGACAGTTCCAGGGCGGCAAAGCTCAGGACGCTATGAACTATGAGCCGTTCCCCTTCAATCCCGCGGAGATAGAGTGCGTGGTGCTTTCGCACGCGCACATAGATCACTGCGGAAGGCTCCCGCTTCTCGTAAAGCGCGGGTTCAGCGGGCCGATCTACTGCACCGACGCGACAGCGGACCTGCTCGACATAATGCTGAAGGACAGCGCGTATATCCACGAGAAGGACGCGGAAGACCTGAACCGCAAGGGCAAGCGCGCAGGCCAGGCGCCTGTGGAACCTCTCTACACGCTCCAGGACGTGCTGGACACCCTTAAGCTGCTCAGGCCGGTCATCTACGACCAGCTCGTGCATATCAACGACGAAATGCGCATAGTCTTCAACGACGCAGGGCACATTCTCGGATCCGCGATCACGGAGATCTGGGTCAAGGAAGAAGGCAAGGAGGCCAAGATCGTCTTCTCGGGCGACCTCGGAATGACCGAGAGACCGATCCTGCGAGACCCGACCTACATAAAGAAAGCGGACTTCGTCATCATGGAGTCCACTTACGGCAGCCGCAATCACGTTGAAGAAGGAGCAAGCATAAAGGATCTTCTCGACATAGTGATCAAAACCACCAAACGCGGCGGAAACGTCATCATACCGTCGTTCGCGGTAGGCAGGACCCAGGAGATGATCTTCGAGTTCAACAAATTCTTCGCGAACAACGGCGACTACAGAGAGCAGCTCGACAAGATCAAGGTCTACGTCGACAGCCCGATGGCGGGCTCCGCAACTGAGGTGTTCAAGCGTAACGTCCAGGTCTTTGATGACGAGACGAAGGACTACCTCCTGCACGGCGACGACCCGCTCGACTTCCCGAACCTGGTGTTCACCAGGAGCAGCGAGGAGTCGAGGCAGCTGAACTTCAACACCGAGCCGAAGGTAATAATCTCAGCAAGCGGAATGTGCGAGGCGGGCCGCATCAGGCATCACCTCAAGCATAACCTCTGGAACAGCAAGAACAGCATAGTCTTCGTCGGCTACCAGGCCGTCGGGACGCTGGGAAGGGCTTTGATCGACGGACAGGACAAGGTCACTCTCTTCGGAGAGGAGATCAGCGTTAAGGCCGAGATCTACAACCTTGAAGGTTTTTCGGGGCACGCCGACCAGAACGGCCTGTTCGCCTGGGTCGCGCATTTCCAGAAGAGGCCTAGCCAGATCTTCCTGGTCCACGGCGAGGAGGAGAGCAAAGAGGTCTTTGCCGCGCTGCTGCACGACAAGCTGGGATACGACCCGGTCGTTGTCAGAGGCAATTCGGAATTCGAGCTCGACATGGAGAGCGCGAAGATACTGAACCTGGAGGAGGCAAAGATGCAGGCGGCGTCCTTCGAGGACGTCCAGAACGTGAGGAACCAGATCTCGGGCATCCACTCGGAACTGGAGCACATCCTCTACAATACCGATCTTGCGCTTAAGGGAGACCTTTCCGAGGATAAGATCATCAGGATCAACAACGTGATCCAGGAGCTGAAGAAGGCGACCCTGAATCTGGGTTCCATCGTTACCGGAAGGGACGAGCCCATAACCGGGCAGGATATGATCGAGGGACCCGAAGGAGAAAAAAGGCCTTTAAAGGAGAGAGAAGGGAACCTTACGGGAACCGTAAACTGAAGATATTTGGCAACCGGCCGTCCGGGGAATTATCCCCGGACGTTTTTTTGTCTGATCGAATGGGGATTTCACTTTATCTATTGACAATAATTACCAAAAATGGTAGAAATTATTTACTCGATTAATTAATTAAAAACCGGTGAAAGGAGAACAGGAAAATGTCTAGAGAATGGCAGCAGACCAAGATGACGAAATATCTTCTGCCTGATGCGGTATACTATCAGAGCCTCTGGGCGGTGAGGGATCTGCAGAGGATGGAACTGAGGATCAGGGAAATGGATAAGGAAGGCACGTCCGCCCGCGCTTCAAGCATAGTTAAGGACGGTTCGGCGGATTACAGCGGCGACAGCCAGACTGAGAGGAAAGCGCTCGAGCGCGCGATACTGGAAGAACGTGTGGAAGGGATCAAAAAAGCCCTCAGCAGCGTTCCTTCCTGTTACAGGAGCTTTATCCTGAGCAATATAATCATGAAAGACAGCGGAAAGGCGTTTCCCGACAAACTGTGGCGTCTGTGGAAACAGAGGTTCCTCTACGATGTTGCCCACAATCTGTCAATGATCTGAATTATGCAGATTTATTCAAAAAAACTGAATAATTAATTTTTTTTATAGACATTATTAAACCTGTTGTGCTACACTCCTCTTGTAAAAAAGACAAAATATCCGATTATGCGTATTGAGAGGTAGTGCAATGGCAGTAAGAGTTAACGACATTTTGAGAATGCATGGCCTCGACGGTTTCTATCAAGTTGCCGGCAGGGAAGGAAACGACAGGGTGGTGAGCACGGTTTTGATCGCCGACCTTGCGTTTGCCGATTCAGAACGTGATTATTCAAGCGTTCGCGAAGGAAGTTTTATCGTTACCGGAGTATTGCTTGGATCGCTTGAAGACGAAAAACTGATCCTGGCAGTCCGGAAGGCGTCGGAGGTTGGCGCTTCGGGGGTCGCGATCGCGAGAAAGACCGACAACCCGATCACGGAATTCGTACTCAGTTACTGTAACGAGATCATGATGCCTTTATTCACGTTTGATCCCGGGAATGTCAAGATCGAGGAGATAATCCTGGATCTTATGAGCCTGATAAGGGAAGACGGCGGAACGATCTCTTTCTCGAGAGAAGTCGAGCGCATGCTTAACGGAGGACTGAACGCGGTCGATACCGCGGAGATCTCCGAAATGCTGTGCCCGGGCGCCCGCAAGCTCTGTATCGTGGCATACATAGGCTCGAGATCTTCAAGAGATTCATTCAGGACTTCGAGAGCTGTCAAATCATTCGACACGAATACCGGGGAAAACGCCGCGTGCCATCTTGTCCCTTACAAGAACGGCCTTTTCGCGGTCATATCGATGGGAAGAGTCGATACCAAAGTCAGAGACCGGATAGTGGCTGAGATCATGGAACTCCTGGATGCCCGCGCGGACCTTATCACCACGTTCAGCGGGGTCCATTCCACACTTGAGGAACTCGACAGGGCGTTCAGGGAAAGCTATTTCGCTTTCCAGGCTGCGCGCGTCGAAGGGCTGAGCAGCGTGGAATACAAAGACATAGGCATCTATAAGGTCCTCGTGCCGCTGAAGGACGAGCCGCATATGGTAGAGTTCATGCATACCTATATCCAGGTGATGAACGCCGAGTGGCTCGAGACCGCGAAGATATTCGTCAAGTGCAAGGGCAGCTATGATGACGCGGCAGAGATAATGAAATGCCACCGCAATACGGTCAGATACAGGATATCCAGGATAAGGGAGCTGGTCGATAAGGAACGAAGCGAATTCGAGTTCAATCAAAGCCTGATGATGGCTGTCAAGCTTCACTTGCTGAATGAACTGTAATTGAATTAAAGCATACCGACGAACGGAAAGAGCAGGCGTGAGCCTGCTCTTTTGTCTGACGTTATCGGGGGAAGGGATCTATACGTTGAAGAGGAAGTTCATGACGTCTCCGTCCTTTACTACGTATTCCTTGCCTTCCGATCGTATGAAGCCTTTCTCCTTTGCCTGCTGGAGGCTGCCGCCGCATTCCATGAGCTTGTCGTAAGCTATAGTCTCAGCGCGGATGAAGCCCTTCTCGAAGTCGGTGTGGATCTTGCCCGCGGCCTGGGGAGCCTTGGTCCCTTCCTTTATGGTCCATGCGCGGACTTCGTCTTCTCCGGCAGTGAGGAAGGAGATGAGCGAGAGGAGGCGGTAGGAGGCTTTGATCAGCTTATCGAGTCCGGATTCGCTGATGCCCAGCTCTTCAAAGAACATCTGCTTTTCTTCGGGGTCGAGTTCTGAGATCTCCTGTTCGATCTCGGCGCTGATGACGCAGGTCTCGGCGCCTTCCGCCGCAGCGAGGTCTTTTACCTTGCGGATAAACTCGTTGTCTTCGCTTGCGTTCGCCATGTCCTCTGATACGTTGAGAACGTAGATGACCGGCTTGAAGGAGAGGAGGTTGAGTGACTTTACGAACTCAGCCTCTTCTGGTTCAAGGTCCAGAGAGCGGGCGGGGAGCCCTTCGCCGAGATGGTCGTTCACCCTGTTCAGTATGTCTAGCTCGGCCTGGAGAGACTTGTCGCCCTTAAGATTCTTGGCGGTCTTGGCTATGCGTTTCTCTATGACTTCCATGTCCGAGAGGATGAGCTCGGTGTTTATTATGTCGATATCGCGGACAGGGTCGACGTTCCCGTTCACATGCACGATATTATCGTCAACAAAGCATCTCACGACGTGGACTATCGCCGCCACGTCCCTGATGTGTCCGAGGAATTTGTTCCCGAGGCCTTCGCCGTTGGACGCGCCTTTGACAAGGCCTGCGATATCGCAGAATTCCACGGTCGCGTGTATGGTGCGGCGTGAGTTGTATATCTCATGGAGCTTGTCGACCCTCGGGTCGGGCACGGTGACAACGCCCACGTTCGGTTCTATGGTGCAGAACGGGTAGTTCGCGGCTTCGGCGCCGGCTTTCGTTATCGCATTGAACAAAGTGCTCTTTCCCACGTTGGGAAGGCCAACGATACCTAATTTCATATGTTATCCTCCATATCCCGGTCCTGGGCTCCGCCCGCGGCGTCGGATACAGTGTCTTTTTCTTTTGATCTGCGGCTGAGCACAGCGTACAAAACCAGGCAGATCAGGAAGACGCATGCAGATAGCACCTGCGCCTGTTTGAACGGCCCTATCATCAGGCTGTCGGTCCTTAGAGCCTCTACAAGAAAGCGCTCGAATGAATACAGCATTCCGTACAGCAGGGAGATCTGCCCGCCGAAGCGGCGCCTGCGGGAAACGTACAGCAGAAAGACGAACAGTCCCAGACACCAGATCGACTCATAGAGAAAAGTAGGATGGACTTTCACCCCGTCGACTATGATGCCCCATGGAAGGTCCGTCGGTCCGCCGTGGGCTTCCGAATTGAAAAAGTTCCCCCATCTGCCGATGGACTGGGCCAGGGCCACCTGCGGAAAGACCAGGTCGGTCATGTCGCGCAGCCTGATCTTGTGGTGCCTGCATACCAGGTAAGCGGTGATCAGGCCGAAGATGAGGCCGCCGTGGATGGCTAGCCCGCCGCTCCTGATGTCCAGTATCTTCCGGATGTCGCCTGCGTAGTAATCCCACGAGAAGATCACATAGTAAAGCCTTGCGCCTATGATGGAAAAGGGGATGAGGAAGATCGCGAAATCGAGGACGTGGTCTTCCCGGAGCCCTACGGTATGGGCGCGCCTGCACGATATGATGATGGCGAGGATGAAGCCCAGGCCGATCAGGATGCCGTACCAGCGGACGTCAAAACCGAATATGCTGAACGCGATGGGGTTTGGTGCCTGCATCGAAATACCTCCGTTACCCGATTATTATACCATCGAATTGCGGAAAAACAAAAGGCTGAGCCTATTGTTTCTTAAGAATTATTAAGAAATCGCTGGCGCTCACGCGTTTCGCGTGTTATAATACCATGTCTGATTATGTGCGGCCGCCCGGGGCGGCTTCAGGGAGAAAGATAATGCGTGACAAACACGTCAATTCAAACATAATACGTATCCTTGCGGTGATGACCGCGTTCCTCATAGCGTTTTCGGGGAATCTTTCGTTTACTTCGTTCGCGGATGACGAGCCTCAGGCAGGGGAGACCGGCGGACAGGCCGGATTCGTCTGGAACGACGGCGAGATCTACTTTGTTGACGAGAACGGGAACATCGCGAAGGGCGGCTGGATAGATTTCGAGGACGCAAGATACTTCGCATCCAAGACAGGCGCCATCTACCGCAACACCTATATCAACTTCGGGGACACCGAGAAGTACTATATGCTCGAGGACGGCAGGATGGCCAGGGGCTTCTTCTGGTATGAAGGAGAGCTCCATTTTGCCGACGTCGAGACCGGAATGGTCAAGCTGGACGGCGGCTGGGTGACGTATGCTGAGAAGAAGTTCTACGCGAACAAAGACGGCGTGTTCTACCATGACCGCTCAATAGACTTCGGCGGAGTCACTTATTATCTCGGAGCCGACGGCGGCGCGATCACCGGTTTCTATGAAGTAGACGGGAAACTGCGCTACTTCAATCCTTCGACCTTCGTCGCGAACACCGGCAGCGGATGGCTGGAAGTCGACGGAAACAAGTACTACGCCGAGGAAGGCGGAGCCTATTACCACGGGGAATTTGCCGAGATCGACGGCGCCAAATACTATTTTGACGCGAACGGCGCTCTGTGCAGAGGCTTCTTTGAGATCGACGGCGACCTGTACTGTTCCAATGAGAACACAGGAGCCATAGAGGCTTCCAACAGCTGGCTGAACATCTACGGGCGCAGCTATTACACCGACGCCGACGGACGCCTGTTCCGGAACACGTTCATCCATTTCGGGGACGTCTATTACTATATGGGAGACGACGGAAGCGTCCAGACCGGATGGTTCATGTCAGAGGATGAGAAACTTCACTACGCCGATCCGGAGACCGGAGTCGCAAGGACCGAAGAGGGATGGTTCGAACTCGACGGAAAGCGCTATTTCAACGACGGCGAAGGCAACTTCTACTATGACCGCATCATCAGGCGGGGCGACGACGAGTTCTTCCTCGCGGAAGACGGCAGCGTAAAGACCGGTTTCGTCTGGGACGGCGACGACCTGCGCTACGCTGAGGAGAACGGACTCCTCAGGAACACCGGCGGATGGAAGATGGTAAAGGGAAAGCTTTATTATTCCAACGATTCCGGATCTTTCTACTATGACCGCTTTATCCACCTCGGGGACGATTACTACTATCTCGGAGCTGACGGCGCCGCATGGACCAACAGGGGAGATACGATCAACGGCATATTCTACTCCTTCGATGAGAGAGGAGTGGTATCCAAGGAAGGCGGCTGGGGCGAGTTTGAAGGAAAGAAGTATTTCCTTGACGCTTCGACCGGAATGCCTTACACCAGCACCTTCGTTTCCTTCGGCGACACGGTCTACTATGCCGGATCCGACGGATATATGGTCAGCGGATGGCAGGAGATCGACGGGAAGCAGTATTACTTTGATCCCGTGACCTTCATAATGGCCAGGGATACGTATATCGACGGACGCTACATAGACCACGACGGAGTCTCCAAGAAGGTAGAGGAGATCCCAGTCGTGAGCAGCAGCACCGTAAAGACCTACATGTCATGGACGGCTGTGACCGATACCGGATCTGCCCAGTACAGGATCCTGAGCCAGGCGGAACACGGTTCGAACGGCCTTATGTACTACGACGGATACATCTGCATCGCGCTCGGAAGCCAGTACGGACCGGTCGGAACCAAGTATTACATGACGATCGGCGGAGTGGTCTACAAGTTCATCAAGGCCGACGCCAAGGCGGATATCCACACCGCGAACGGCGAGGGATGGACCGGACCCGACGGCCACATAATCGAGTGCATAGTCGATATGGACAAGCTCGACAGCCGCGCGGCTTTCTCGGGCAACTGCAACGTACTGATACCGGGATCGGTGACCAAGATACTCAGAATAATCGAGTAGGGTGCAGCATCAAAGCAGCCAGATCAGAAGATAACGGACCCTGCCGGCCAGCAAGAGCATTACCGGCAGGGTGTTTATTATAATCAAAGGATGAGGAAACCGATAATAGTATGAAGCTGATCATAATGATCACGATATACATAGCGATGTTCGCGGTCGGCGCGCTGCTGACCTGGTCAAACGTGCGGGGCTGGCGGAAAAGCAGGGGCTCTGCCCGCAGAAGCCACGCGTTCTGGCTGATCCCTTACGTCGTTCTGTCGTCGCTTCCTTTGATCGGGGCGTTCATTCCGGACAGCCCCGTAAAAAATGCCGTGCAGGCTGTCGGGAACATATGGCTGGGCTTTTTCGTATACTACGGCGGGCTGCTGCTGATATTTACCGCTGTTTCGGGTATCGCGGGGCTGATTGCCGGGCGGAAGAAGAGAAGGGATCTCCATGGCGCTGTGCTGTGCGTTTCCATAGCAGCTGCTCTGGTACTGTTCGTATACGGGCTGTATAACGCTCAGCAGCCAAAGTTGGTGACCTACGACATCGCTCTGGACAAACCTGCCGAAGAGTGCAGCGAGATGAAGATCGTGCTGATAGCCGACCTCCATCTGGGAGTTAATTCAAGCCTGCCTTTGATGCAGAAGACAGCGGGGATGATCAACGATCTCGATCCTGACGTCGTACTCGTTGCCGGC
>JAFWFF010000120.1 GCA_017515765.1 Bacillota bacterium
CGTCCCAGATCTTTCCCTTCAGTTCATGGATGTTGTTGGACTTTTTCTGCCAGATCCAGAGGAGCTCGTCGACGCAGGTCTTGATGGCCGTGCGTCTGAGCGTAAGGGCAGGGAACTCCTCGGAAAGATCGTAGCGGTTCACAACTCCGAATTTTTTGATGGTGTAGGCCGGGGTCCCGTCCTCCCATCTTGCCCTGACTGTCTGGCCCTCTGTCGAATAGCCGTTCTCCAGGATGTCCATGCACATGTTCTTAAAGAGTTTGTCTGCCTTGCTCATGGTCTCACGCCTTTCCGGCCGCAAAGTCCGCGGCCTGACCCTTAACCTCGGTGATATCCGCCGCCCGCTTCATCACTTCCGCGAGCCTCTCTTCCTGTCCGTTTTCCCTGAGCCAGCCCAGCAGCGCCTCGAAAGCCGTCGCGAGCTTATACTCCAATGGCCCGGCGCTCCGGCTCCGGTTGGGCGTCTTGTGATTCCTGGCGCGCTTGACCAAAGCGAGCTCATCCTCGGTGAGGAAGCCTTCCATAAGCTTCTTTACCGCGTAAGCCTGGCTTTCCGCGCGCACGAACTCTTCCGCCATCCGGTGGAGCCTGTCCGGCCTCTGCTCACCCGATGAGGCGACGCGCTCCCGAACGTAAAGCTCGTATACCGCGTCCCCTATGAAGGCGAGCACCTGTGTGTTTTCCGTATTCATCAGCTGTTCTTTATCACCTGCGCTCCCTGGGGAGTGTCTTTGATCGTATAGCCCATCGCGGCGAGTTCGTCCCTGATGCGGTCGGCTGTCGCGAAATCCCTGGCCTTTCTGGCCGCCTGGCGTTCCTCGACCTTCGCGAGCACTTCCGCCGGGATCCCGCCGTCCCCGTCCTTCTCCAGGGCGATCCCAAGGACGCCGGTAAGTTCCTCAAGCACCTTTTTCGCTTCGGCGGCGAACGCTTTGGTCGCTCCGCCCCTGAGCCCGGTGTTGATCGCCGTTACGAGTTCGAACACTGCGCTTATCGCGTCGGCGGTGTTGAGGTCGTCGTCCATGGCCTCGATGAACGCCTGACGGTAGCGGTCAAAGCCGCCTGCGGCGGCAGCCTCTTCATCCGTCATCGGGCCTTCTGCCCCGTTCTTCTCCATGAAAGCGATATCGGACGCGCAGTTGAGTATGCGCTCGAGGCCGGCTCTCGCCTGCTCCATATGCTCGGGGCTGAAGTCGATCGGCCCTCTGTACTGGCCCTGCAGCAGGAAGAACCTGATCTCCGGGCCGCTGTACTGCTTCCTGATGTCGCGCACGGTGAAGAAATTGCCCTTGGACTTGGACATCTTCTCCTTGTCGACGGTGATGAAGCCGTTGTGCATCCAATAATTCGCGAAGGTAACGCCGTTGCAGCACTCGGACTGGGCGATCTCATTCTCGTGGTGCGGGAACTGAAGGTCTTCGCCGCCCGCGTGGATGTCGATCGTGTTCCCGAGGTGCTTCCTGGACATCGCGGAGCACTCGATATGCCAGCCCGGACGGCCCTTGCCCCAGGGCGAATCCCAGGCGATCTCGCTGTCCTCTTTCTGGGCTTTCCAGAGCGCGAAGTCGAGCGGGTCCTTCTTTACTTCTCCGATCGCTATGCGCGCTCCCGCCTCCAGATCGTCGATGTTCTGGCCGGAGAGCTTGCCGTACTCGGGGAATTTGCGGGTCGAAAAATACACGTCCCCGTCCGCCTCGTAGGCGTAGCCCTTGTCGATCAGGGTCTGGACGAAGCTGATGATGTCGGGGATGTGGTCGGAGACCTTGGGATGCACGCTCGCGCGCTTCACCCCGAGAGCGTCCGCGTCGTCAAAATACTCTTTGATGTATCTCTCGGACACCTCAAGCGCACCCTCGCCGAGCTCCTTCGCGCGGTTTATGATCTTGTCGTCAACGTCCGTGAAGTTCTGGACGTATTTGACCTTGTAACCGCGGTATTCAAGATATCTGCGGAGCGTGTCGAAGACTACCATCGGTCTCGCGTTTCCGATGTGGATATAGTTGTAGACCGTGGGGCCGCAGATGTATATGAGGGCTTCGCCCTCTTTGATCGGGACGAATTCCTCTTTCCTTCTGGTCAGTGTGTTATAGATCTTCATGTTCCCGGTAACCTTTCTTACTCAACGGTGACCTTTTTGATGACTACGGGTTCGAGCGGCTTGTCTCTGAAGTCTCTGCGCACCGAAGCTATGCGGAGCGCTTCTTCGACGCCCTCGGTGATCTTTCCGAAAGCGGCGTACTGGCCGTCGAGATGCGGGGCGTCAGCCACCATGATGAAGAACTGCGAGCCGGCCGAATCGGGATGCATCGCTCTCGCCATGGAGAGCACACCCAGAGTGTGCTTCAGGTCATTCTTCACTCCGTTCGCGCTGAACTCGCCCTTGATGTTCCAGCCCGGGCCGCCCGTCCCGTTTCCCCTGGGACAGCCGCCCTGGATCATGAATCCGGGGATCACCCTGTGGAATGTAAGCCCGTCATAGAAGCCCTCGTTCGCCAGCTTCTCAAAATTGGCCACGGTGATCGGGGCGATATCCTCGTAAAGCTCGCCCGCCATCACAGCTCCGTTCTCCATCTCGATCGTTACTTTTTTCATCTTTTTCTCCTGTTCTCCGCACC